>CAZMKU010000005.1:0-39950 GCA_964567085.1 uncultured Clostridium sp. | reverse complement strand
CTTCTTGGAAAATTCGTCCTTGAAGAAATCGTCAAGTGAAATGATCTGCATTTTCTTGCCCATAGCCTCGACAATTGTCTGAAGCTTCTTTGCCGCCGTGGTTTTTCCCGAGCAGGTGGGGCCCGTTAAGCCGATTATTTTTTCACCGCCCGAAAAAACTCGGTGTGCGGCAAGCGAAAGCCCTTCGTCAAATTTCGCATCACAATTTTCTATAAATTCTCTGTCAACTACAAGTCTGCCGTTAACTGTCTGTTTGTTCATAGCTTACCGCCTTTCTTTTAGATTTTTTAAGCTATACTTATCAATATATGCTTGATTTTCTTGGAATTAAACCAATTTATGCTCAATATAAAATTTTTCTGCCGCGTCGAGCTTCTCGCGTGTTCTGTCCTGCGCGAGATATTCGTAAGGATACTTCAAATTAAACACTCGCTCGATGGTTCTCTTCTTGCCGTCCTCGGGATAATAATCCACAAACTTCGACACCGCGCCCGCGCCAACCGCGAAAATGGAGTGGACCTCCTCCATCATATAGATGTTATAAAGTCCCTCGCAGCCGGGGAGAGAAAGTCCGACGTTTTCAAAGTTGCCGACGGTGTTCTTCTGTCTGTACATATAGTACGGGATATAGCCCTCGTGCTGCGCCTTTATCTGCGAATAATCAACGCTCTTGCCAACGTCACCGCCGCGCATAGAGTAAATATTCTTATCGTAGCGAAGAGCGTCGCAGGCGTTCTTTACCGTAAAGGTATGGACAGTAATATTCTCGGGGCGCAGTGCCAGAATTCTGTCAAAGGAATCCGAAAAGGTCTTGAACTTATCTCCGGGCAGACCTGCGATAAGGTCCGTATTTATCACGGGAATTCCCGATTTTTTAGCCATTTCATAAGCGCGGAGGAAGCACTCGGTGTCGTGCGCGCGGCCTACGTTACGGAGAACCTCGTCGTTCATTATCTGCGGATTTACACTTATTCTGCCAACGCCGTACTGTCTTGCGATGCGAAGCTTTTCCTCACTTATCGTATCGGGTCTGCCGCATTCAAGGGTGTATTCCTCAAGCTTTGATACGTCGATGCTCTTATCAATGGTTTGAAGCAGGTCGGCAAGCTGAAGCTCGTCAAGCGTCGTGGGCGTGCCGCCGCCTATGTAAACCGTCTTGAGATTAAGCCCCATTTTCTTTATAAAATCAAACGTAGCTACAAGCTCGCCCTTCATCTGCGTAAGATAATCGGGTATCGTATCAAGAAGTTTCTTGGAGGTATACGACACGAACGAGCAATAAGCGCATCTCGTCGGGCAGAACGGAATTGAGATATACACGCTGCAATCCTTCTTGTCGGGTGTGCCGATAAGCTTGTCCTCGTTGAGCGCGACCTCAGTTGCAAGCGCCGCCTTTTTGGGAATAACAAAATAATCGCTTGTCAGCTGCTTTTTTACTCTGGTCTTTGACATTCCGCTCTTGAGCATCTCGGTCGCAACCTTTGACGGACGAACACCGACAAGCATTCCCCACGAGGGTCGATAGCCGAGAAGGTCTCCGCAAGCCGAAATGACCGCATCGCCAACCGCGAGCTTTTTGAGTCTGTCCGCGCTTATATCGTCGCGCTTCTTATAATGACGCTCACACTCGGAGTTCTTGTCACCAAGGTATATCCTTGCATACGCGTGCGCGCCCTCGTCGTCGCCGCGATAGGTCAGATGAAGCACGGGATGCTCCCCGTCCTCCTCCTCACTCTGCGAGAATTTTGCACCGGGGAAAAATATCATACACAGCATCTGCACGTAGTATTGATTTATATTTCCGTCGATATATATTTTCATTTTGTTTATCCCTTAATTTATCCCTTCTTCAGTAATACGTCGCTATCCATAACGATAGTAACAGGGCCGTGATTTACAAGTGAGACGTCCATGTGCGCGCCGAATATTCCGCTTCCGACGTGCTTTATTTCCTTCCTCAAAAGATCCTTGAAATACTCATAAAGTCGGTTTGCCTCGGCGGGAGAGGCGGACGCTAAAAACTCGGGGCGGTTGCCGTGACGGTAATTCGCCATAAGCGTAAATTGGGAGATCACAAGCGCCTCTCCGTCAATATCACGGAGAGAAAGATTCATTTTTCCGTTCTCGTCGGTAAAAATTCTGTGCGCCACGATTTTCTTTGCAAGCGCCTCGGCCTCCCTTTCGGTATCGCCCTGCGCCACGCCGAGAAGGATAAGCAAACCCTCCCCGCAAGAACCGACTATCTCGCCGTCAACCTCGACGGACGCTCTCTTTACTCTCTGTAACACTGCTTTCATTTTGATTTTATCCTATACTTTAAATTTTTTGTGCGGAAAAGCCTCTTACGACGTCAAGCACGCCGTCAAGAGTGCGGAGTCTGGACACGATTGAATAATAATGGTCGATATTCTTACAGCTTACCTTAAGGTCGATAATGTAATCGCCGTTTGCCTTCTTTCGAGAGTTGACCTGAAGGATCATAACCTTCATATCGGCCAGGGCTACGGCGATATTGGCAAGCATACCGATCTTATCCTCGGTAAATACCTGAAGAAGCGCCTCATATACATTCTTCGTCGCGCCCGTATCCTCGGGGGTCTCCCAATGAGCCTCTATCCATCGCTCACGGCTCTCGGGATTTGCCTTGCCCGAAATTGCGTTCGGGCAGTCCTTTTTATGAATGGAAATTCCGTAACCCTTAGTAATAAATCCGATAACGTCGTCGCCGGGCAGCGGGTTGCAGCACTTCGCGAACTTAACCGCGCAGCCGCTCTCACCGTCAACTATAATACCGCTATTGGACTTGACGTTGCGGGGCTTGGTCTTGGTAACGATCGACTCCTCGGTCACCTCGATGGGAGTCTGATCAACGCTAACTCGCTTTGACGCCTCCTCCTTAAGCTTATTCGTGAGCTTCTGGAGAGAAACGCCGCCGTATCCAAGCGCGTTATAAAGATCGTCAGCGGAGGCAAAGCCGATTTTTTCCGCGACCACGGTCGCGATCTCGTGTCTTTCCGTATCGCCGAGCTTTGAAACAAGCTTTTTCAGCTCTCCGTCAAACATATTCTTGCCGACAAGAAGGTTTTCCGCGCGTGTTTCCTTCTTGAACCACTGACGGATCTTGTTACGGGCTTCACTTGTCTTTACGATATTGAGCCAGTCGCGGCTAGGGCCTCGCACGCTCGACGAGGAGGTCAGGATCTCAACGATCTCGCCGTTCTCAACCACTCTGTCGATAGGAACGATAGAGCCGTTTATCTTCGCGCCTATCATTCTGTTGCCGACAGCCGAGTGAATTGCATAGGCAAAGTCAATTACGGTCGAGCCCTGCGCGAGCGCGATAACGTCACCCTTTGGAGTAAACACGAACACCTCGTCGTGGAAAATATCCGTCTTGAAGGCATGGAAGAATTCCGCGGAGTCTCTGACGTCGTCCTCTGCCTCAATAAGCTTTCGGATCCATTCGAGCTTCTTATCCATATCCTCCTTGGAGGTTGCGCCCGACTTGTATTTCCAATGCGCCGCGATACCGTATTCAGCGATATGGTGCATATCCCACGTTCTTATCTGAACCTCGAAGGGAATGCCGTCGCGTCCGATTACGGTCGTATGAAGCGAACGGTACATATTCGGCTTCGGCGTGGAGATATAGTCCTTGAAGCGCCCGGGGATAGAATTGAACATTTCGTGTATCATACCGAGCACGGTATAGCATTCAAGCTCGGTATCAACGATAATGCGAAGCGCGTAAAAGTCGTATATCTCGTCAAAGCTCTTGTTCTGCTTGAACATCTTTTTATAGATACTGTAGACCGTCTTGATTCTTCCCTCAAGGGTATATTTCATTCCGCTGGCGTTAAGGCTTTCGGAGATCGTGGTCCTTATGTTTTCAATAAAGTTCAGGCTCTTGCCGTATTTAAGCTCGATGTCCTCCTTGACCTGCGCGTAGCCTATGGGGTCGAGATAGGAAATACCGATATTTTCAAGCTCCTGCTTGATCTTCTGCATACCGAGTCTGTGAGCCAGGGGAGCGTAGACCTCCATTGTTTCAAGCGCGGTAAGACGGCGCTTGTCCTCGCTCTTGGCCGCGAGAGTTCTCATATTGTGAAGTCTGTCGCAGAGCTTAATGAAAATTACTCGAACGTCCTTTGACATTGCGAGAAGCATTTTGCGAAGGCTCTCGATATGTCTTTCTTCCTTATCCTCGACCTGAAGCGCGACAAGCTTTGTGAGTCCGTCAACGAGGAGAGCCACGTCCTCTCCAAACTGCTTTTTTATCTCGTCAAGGTTAGTCTTGTCAGAGCAGTCCTCCACCGTATCGTGAAGGAGCGCCGCGCAGATAGAATCCGTATCAAGCTCGAGGCCCGCAACTATCTCCGCGACCGCAACGGGATGTGAAATGTACATCTCACCGCTGGCGCGGTACTGCCCATCGTGCAGCTTATACGCGTATTCATACGCGCGTCTGATCTTATCTATATCGTATTTTTTACCCGTGACGCGCAAAAGGTCACAAAGGCGCTCAATATCCGTATGCGGTATGCTTGCACCGTTCTCCATACCTCTCTCCGTTCCGCCGCGCGCTGCGGCTCAATAAATGTAAAATATGTCAGCGAGCGAAAGCTCTGTATGTCGCCGACAGCTCAAGCTGTGTCTTTTTCGCATCGGGGAAAACGTCAATTCCAATACTTCCGTCGTCGTTATCCGATACGTCAAGCACGTTTATTTCTCGTAAAATATCAAGTATCAGGCGAAGCTTAATATAGCTTATGCCTCCGTGACACTCGCTGTTTATGATCCTCAGAAGCGAAACGTAGTCAACGCCCTCGATAACACTCGCCTTTAAAAATTTATATACGGAAGCAACGTCCGCGCGAGTCAGCTCGCCGATGTCCTCACCCGTATCTCCCGTCGACTTTATGCGCTCATATAGCTCCTCATCGCGAGAAATCTCTTTTTCATATTCAGACGAAAGCCTTATCTCGCCGATCACGAGCTGAAGGCTCTTCTCTCCCCTGAATTCGTTTATATTAAGCTTACAGATAATATCCACTCGGTCGTTACGGCAGAACTTAAAATCAAAGCCGCCGACACCGAAAAGAACCGCCTGAATGCTTCTCTGACCGTCCGAAAGAATAAGCTTCGTGTGCTTTCCGCCGCCTATTGCGAACACGCTCTGAACCGTAAGGTCGCTCATCATAAACTGCGGAGTGGGGTTGGAAACGCCGAAGGGCTCAAGAGCCGAAAGCTCGCCAGCAAGAGACATATCCGCATCCGCAAGACTCAGCTCACAATCCGCGTAGGTGCGCTCAACAAGCTCGGAGTCCCCGAGAGTCTCTCTTGCAAACTCATTTATCTTTTTCTTGAATTCGTCAATTCTGTCGCGGCGAACCGAAAGTCCCGCCGCAAGCTCGTGACCGCCGTATTTTTCAAGACAGTCCTCACACGCCTTAAGCCCCTCGCAGAGATTTATTCCCTTAATGCTTCTTCCCGAGCCCTTACCGATATCATCGGGGCTCTGCTCGTCGCCCATAGCTCCGTCAAAGGAAATAAGTATCGCGGGGAGTCCGTATTTTTCGGTTACTCTCGATGCCACGATACCGATAATTCCGGGGTGCCAGCGATCTCCCGAGATGACGATTATCTTATCATTGTCAAAATCGTGAGTTCTGTCAACTATCTCGTACGCGCTCTCTGCTATCTTGTTCTCCTCGGTCTGACGAAGAATGTTTATCTCGCAAAGCTCGACCGCGGAGGTATAAGCCTTAGTATAATTCTCGCAAAGCAGGAGCTCAACCGCCTTTGTAGCCGTGCTGATTCTGCCCGCCGCGTTTATTCTCGGAGCAATACCGAAGCCGATATAGCCCGCGTCGATCTTTCTTCTCTTCTGCGTGCCCGAGGATTTGGAGATCACGGGCTTTGCGTTTGTAATATTCGAGGATGCCTCGATAAGCGCCGCAAGACCTACTCTGGGCTTCGTTGACATTCTCTTAAGTCCCATACCCACAATCGCGCGGTTTTCATCGCAAAGAGGCATAACGTCGGCTACCGTACCGAGCGCGGCAAGGTCGGAATATTCGTCACAGATCCTCTCAAGAAGCGCACTTACGCTCTTATCGGGATTTCTGTCAATTTCAAGCGCGCAAACGAGCTTGAACACCACTCCGACGCCCGCAAGCTCGGAGAACGGATATGTACAATCGGGTCTGTGAGGGTTTACTACCGCGCAAACGTCGGGCAGGGTCGACAGGCACTCGTGATGGTCCGTAACCACGGTGTCGATGCCAAGCGCCTTTGCATACTCAGTCTCCTCCTTCGCGGTAATTCCCGTATCGACCGTAATTATAAGCTGAGTTCCGCCAGCTTTAAGCGTATCTATCGCGCCTGCGGATAGACCGTAGCCCTCGCCCTCTCTGGAGGGAATATAATAGCTTACGTTAGCGCCAATGCTCACGAGATATAAATACAGGAGCGTAACCGAGGTTACTCCGTCAACGTCGTAGTCGCCGTAAATCGTAATGCTTTCGCCGCTCACGAGCGCCGTCTTAATTCTTGCTACTGCCCTGTCCATATCCTTCATAAGAAAGGGAGAATGGAGCTTTTCCGCTCCCGTCGACAAAAATGCGGCGGCGTCAGCAGCAGTTCCGCAGCCTCTGTTATACAAGATCTTCGCGCAGGTCAAGGAAAGTCCGACAGACGAGGATATTTCCTCTATCGCGCGCCTTCCCTCGGCGAGGGACTCATCGTATAACACAGACCAAAGCTTGTTTTTTCGGTTTGTGCCGTTATTCATTTTTTCACCGTGTCTTATACAGCGGTCACGGCAGATTTGTCCATTACCGCACCGCTCGTCAAAAACATATATCCTTATTTTTATTTTTTTCAAAGTCAATATATGTGAGCTCAAATGCCCAAACGGGCACTTGAACTCACATATTTATTTGCGAAGGATAGCCAGCGCCACCTTCACTCCGTCAACCGCGGCGCTCGTAATACCGCCGGCATAACCGGCTCCCTCGCCGCAAGGGTAAATATTCTTCTTGCCAATGGCAACCATATCCTCGCCTCTCATAATCCGCAAAGGTGACGAGGTTCTCGTTTCAGCGCCGAGCAGGATCGCATCGTCCGCGCCGAAGCCCCGTATTTTTCTGTCAAACGCCGAAATGCCAAATCTCAATCTCTCGCAAACGAATGGGGGCAAGCATGCGTCCATTTCGGCTAATTTATATTTATTTCCGCCCATATAGGTGGGGGTGATCCTTGTGGGAGCAGTTCCCTTCTTACCCTTGAGAAAGTCACCGACCGTCTGCAGAGGGCAGGAATAATCCCCTCCTCCCGCAGTGAACGCGGCTCTCTCAATTTTCCTTTGAAACTCGATCGCGCCGAGCACGTCGCTTCCCTCGTGCTTTTCCACGTCGGAAAGCTTGACCGATACGGCGATCGCCGAGTTTGAATTCCGTCCGTCTCGCGCATAATGGCTCATACCGTTCACGACCACGCCGCCCTCCTCGGACGCCGCCGCCATGACCTCTCCGCCCGGGCACATACAGAACGTATAAACGCCTCGCTCGCCGCTCGTGTCGGAAAGCGCGTATTCCGCCGCTCCGAGATTTTTGTGTCCCGCGTATTTACCGTAAAGACCGAATTCTATATCTCTTCGCAAATGCTCTATTCTCACGCCCACGGAAAAGGGCTTGGGCGTTATAACGAAATCATTTTCAAGCAATGTCCGACAGGTATCTCTCGCGCTGTGACCGAGCGCCAAAACACACGACGAGCAGATGAAATCTCCCTTTGTGGTGTGGGCGACAATGCCCTCGCCCGACTCCTCGATATTCTCGAGCTTGCATCTGTAGATAACTCTGCCGCCGAGCGCCTCGATGCGCTCAAGCAGACCTTGTACCACCAAGCGAAGCTTGTCCGTTCCGATATGCGGCTTTGCCTTTGTAAGAATCTCATCGGGCGCGCCGAAGGAATGAAGCCGCCCGAGAACGTAATTTACAAGCGGGTCGTTTATTCTCGTCAGGAGCTTGCCGTCAGAGAAAGTCCCCGCGCCGCCCGCGCCGAACTGAATATTCGATTCGGTATCAAGCACTCCCGTGCTGTAAAATCTTTCAACCGCCGCGACTCTGTCAGCCACGCAGTCGCCTCTGTCGATAATTATGGGGGCGTATCCGTATTCCGCCAAAAGCAGAGCGGAAAAGAGTCCCGCAGGCCCCATTCCCACGACGAGCGGCGGAAGAGTCGGCGCGGGCTTTACCGCTCCGACCTCAAGGTCTCCGCTCTCAACCTCGCGAAGCTTCAGCGAATCCGAGCGAGGTGATATTTTTTTATCGGCTTTCGGCGTCAGGGTAAACGAGCAGACGAGCTTTATATCGTTCTGCCGTCTGGCATCAACAGACTTCTTGTAAAGAGTAATATCGTACGAGCCTCTGTCAACTCCGCACGAGCGAAGCTTTTTCCGAGCAAGCTCCAATATCTCTCCGTCAGACAGGTCTATATCCGCCTTGACTCCGTCAAGTATATATTTCTTTTTCGTCATGCCGCGCCGTCATTTTTGATTATCGTAATGATAATCTGGATAGACTCGCCCGCATCAAGTATTATTCCCTCAGGTAGATCAGACTTCACAATGCTCTTAACGATTACGCCCGAGGCAAGCTCTTCCGCGGTTATGTTGATAGGAATCTTGTAGTCCTTCAGGCTTGACAGGAGCAGCGTTGGGTCACCCGATACCGAAACGGGCGTATCCGTCCTTACCGTGTACTGATTTTCGTTCAACGCAACTCCGTCAACGTGAAGCTCAATACCCATATCCTTGTGAGTAAGGATCGAGACCTTGACCCTCATATCACTCGTTGAATAAGTAATAAGTGAATCGTCATACGGCACGTATTCACCGTTATTGTCATAAAAATCAAGCTTGAAGCCCGTATATGTCGTGCTTGTATGGAAGGGCGTGGTCTCGGAAATTCTAAATCTCGCCTTCTCTATCGTGCTCAAGATCGCCGCGGGACCCGTAACCTGAACCTTGTCCGCGCTCTTGGTTATTTCGCCAAGTGTGTACGGCGTGGTAATACCGACGTTTTCAACCTCGAAATTAACGTCCTTTGTAACAACGTAGTCGGAATAAATAACCACGTTCTGCGGCTGAATGCTCTGAACCGAGAGCTTGAGTCCCGTGGTGTCGGGAAGCTCGGGAGTTACGTCGAGCGTGTGCTTGCCCGAGCTCGATATACCGCTTACGTCGACCGTAACCTTATAGTCCGCCGAGCTATACTTCTTTATATCCCTGTTCGTGCCCTTGATAACGAGAGTGATCTCCTGCGTGTCAAGTCCGTAAACCATCTGACCCGTTTCGCTCTTCAGGGTATCCTTGCCCACGACGTCAAGCGTTACCTTTATCTCCGCAGTAACGTCATCGTCGTTCATATTCACAAAATATATCCACAACACAAAGGCAAACAACAGGCAAACGAGACGAGGGATAAGGTCAAGCTTACGCTTCTTCGCGTGAGCTATGGCAATACCGTCGCCGCCGTTCGCATCAGAATCCTTTATGAAATCATGCTGTTTCATCTGATAATCCTCCAAAAGCTTATTCTTCGTCCGTTTCCTCGACGTCGCGAAGATCGTCGTTGAGAATAAGCGGCTCATCCTTAATTGTCTTAGACACCATATCCTGAACGGTCTTACCCGTCATAAGCTGGAAAAGATCGTCGCGAAGGTCCGTGGACTTTCGCTTTCCGCCCGAGCCTATGTCGTTATAATTGCGCTTCAGGATCTTATTGTTTGCGACCGAGATCGCGCCCGTCTCCTCCGAAACCACGACTACGACAGCATCACTCACCTCGGAAATACGAAGCGCAGCTCTGTGTCTCGTTCCAAGTCCCCCGACGACCTCGTTGTTCTCGGAAATAGTCTTGGATTTGCTGGATGCGGTAACTATTCTGCCGTCCCTGATAATCACCGCGCCGTCGTGAAGCGGAGATTTGTTTACAAAGATATTGCAAAGCAGCTGACGGGATACTACGGCGTCGAGCTTCGTGCCCTCGCTCATCTGATTGCGGAGTCTGCCGAATCTCTCGATAACGATGAGCGCGCCCTCTCCCTTTGCTGACAGCTCAAACGCCGCCGCGGATATCTCCTCGATCATCTTGAGTGTCTCCTCGTCCTCGCCGCTGGTTCTCCTCGCCTTTTTCTTAAAATAAACGGAGGTAGAGCCCACGTTCTCAAGAGCGTCTCGAAGCTCGGGCTGGAAGATTATACATATCGCCATAATGCCGACCGCATAGAAATTCTTTAGGATCGAGCTTATCGCTATCATATTGATAAGGTCGCTGACAACGTACACAATAAGTATCAAGCCCACGCCAAGCGCAAGCCTTGTCGCGTGTCTTTCACGTATAAATTTATACACCGTATAGATCAACACGGAAAGAATTATTATATCCAAAACGTCTACTAAAGTAATATTTGATATCGGAAAAACAATATAGTCCTCAAAAAAATTGACTATACGCTCCCAAAGTGACTGAAAATTAGTTGGCATTTTATCACACCTTTCGGGATTAAATCATTTTTACTGCAATTTATCTTCGAAGCATCCTGTACTTGATGTCCCAGAGCTTCTGCGAGAGATCAACGTAATAATTGTGAGGATTTGTAAATCTTCTTACCTCCTCCCACATACCGTCTATCTCGCGCTTGTGATGCTCGCGTATCTCCTCGAGCGTAGGAAGCTTGTAGCAGAGCTTACCGCCGTCGAATATCTTGACGAGCAGCTCCTCGGCTGTAAAGTTATCAAGAGTCTTTCTCTTCCACGTATGCTCGGGATCGAAAATTTCAATAGGCTTGGTATCGTCAACCACCTCGTCGTGCAGACAGATAAGGTCTGCCTCCGCCTTGCCCGTATCTCTGCCGCGAAGTCTGTATATCTTCTTGAAATGCGGGGTCGTGATCTTACCCACGTTCTCACTTATCTTTATCTTGGGGATAATGCTTCCGTTATCGTCCTCAATAGCGCAAAGCTTATATACCGCTCCGAACACGGGATGGCTCTTGGAGGTAATAAGACGCTCGCCAACGCCAAAGGCGTCAACCTCCGCGCCCTGACGGATAAGCTCTCTTATTATGTACTCGTCAAGCGAGTTGGATACTATAATTCTGCACTTCGTCCAGCCCGCGTCGTCAAGCATCTTTCTCACCTTCTTGGAAAGATAGGTAATGTCGCCCGAGTCGATTCGGATTCCGCAGGTCTCAATTCCGCGGGGCTTGAGCACCTCGTTGAAAACGCGTATCGCGTTCGGCACGCCCGATTCGATTACGTTGTAGGTGTCAACGAGCAGCGTCGCGTTGTTGGGATATATCTCGCAATACGTCTTGAACGCCTCGTATTCGGTATCAAACATCTGAACCCACGCGTGCGCCATAGTGCCCGTCGCGGGAACGCCGAAAAGCTCGTCGGAAATAGCGCAGGCGGTAGAGCCGCAGCCGCCGATGTATGCGCTTCTTGCGCCGTAGATAGCCGCGTCAGCGCCCTGCGCGCGTCTTGAACCGAATTCCGAAACCGCTCGTCCCTTTGCGGCTCTCGTAATTCTCGCCGCCTTGGTCGCGATAAGAGACTCGTGATTTATCACCATAAGGATATACGTTTCGATAAACTGCGCTTCAATTGCGGGAGCGCGAACGGTAATTAACGGCTCGCCCGGGAACACGATAGTTCCCTCGGGTATTGCCCACATATCTCCCGTAAACCTGAACGTGCGGAGATATTCAAGAAATTCCTCGGAGAAAAGCCCCTTTCCTCTCAAATACTCAATATCCTCGTCGTCAAATTTAAGGTCGTTTATATATTCAACTATATGCTCAAGGCCCGCGGCAACCGCATAACCGCTGCCGTCGGGATTATTTCTGTAAAAAACGTCGAAATAAACTATTCTGTCCTTTATTCCGCAAAGGAAATAACCGTTACTCATAGTAAGCTCGTAAAAATCCGTGAGCATTGTAAGATTTCTTTTAATGTCCTTCATAATCTCTCTCCTTTGTAATTCGCTTGATGATTATTCAGACTGCCTTGCGGCAGAGAGCTCAAACGCCTTTATTATAATAAACGCCATTACCGTGTAAGCCAGCACTCCGCAGGCTATATCCGATGCAAAGCTTGCGACGCTTATCGCAAGATCACCGAAATTTTCAATGACGAGTCCGTTTATCGCCATAAAAATTTCATTAAAAGCCGTAAGCAAAAGCTTTGATGCGGAGATCACGACTCCGCCCATAAGGCATCCGTAAAGCACGGGGTTTTTAAAATCAAACGCGCTCGCGAAGGGATAGACCCGACCGTCCATCTCGGGATATTCGATTCCCTTGACCCTTGCCGCCGCGCTCGCCGCCTCGTACCCCCTGCGAAAACGCATTACTTTCACTTTAGCAAGCAGGAAAAATACCGTAAACTGAAGTATCTCAAGCGCCGTCGGAAGAATTACGAGCAAAAGCAGCTCTTCTGTAAGCCCGTTGTTAAACGTGGGGATTCCTCCGCTCACAAGCCACGAGACGATCTGAACGATAAGGCACTTTACCGTCGCCGTCGCCGAACAGAAAAGATACGCCTTGCCGTAAGCCGCGCGGCCGTTCTTGTAAACCGAATATATAGCGATTGCATACACGGTAGCCATTCCGCAGACCTCAAAGACCTTGCCTATGAAATTTATTAGCTGCGGCAGAAGCGTGCTCATATATCTTACGTCCGCGCTCACGGAAAGCTGTATCGGCACGGTAACGAAATAAAGCGCGTAAAATATACAAACGGCAATCGCCGAAAATTTATATGCGATTTTTATGTTCTGTCTGTTTTCTGGGATTTTCATGTGCGGTCTGCCCCATTCATAATTTAGATAGTTATGATTATTATAACATATTATATAACGAAAATGATGTTTATTTTGTGAACAATATGCTCTTTTTTCTCTTTTTTACGACATTTTTTTATTATTCTCAAAATATTTCGCTCGGCTCCGAACAAAATATCACGAAACTTTACCGAGCAAGACGCATATACCACTAATAAAGCAAACTTTTACGAAAGGCTGAATTTATGAATAATCAGAATTTCCAACCAAGAGAAGCCCAAAACGTCCCCGCCCTCACGGGAGTTGGCTACGTTATCGTAAACGTAACCACGGCTCGAGGCGCGATCCCCTTGGAGGGCGCGCTCGTACACATTTTCAACTACGAGAACGGCGGTGAAAACGGCTCTCTTGTCGTCAGCGCGAAAACCAATTCCTCGGGCAGAACCGAGCGCATCCCCCTCCCCGCCCCTCCGCGCGCGGAATCTCTCGCCCCGGGCGGCCCCAGATCCTACAGCACGTACAATATCGACGCGCAATACGACGGATTTTACAACCAATATTACATCAACGTGCCGATATTCGACGGAGTAACCGCGATACAGAACGTCGACCTTGTGCCTATCGCGGAAAACGGACGTCCAAACCAAACTCTCGACTCGAGATTTTATGAGACCGAAAACCCCAGCCTTGAATCCTGATACAAGGAGATCATTATGCCGAATACACCGTATATTCCCGAATTTGTCACCGTTCATCTGGGCCCTCCCGACTCGAACGCGCAAAACGTCACTCTGCCATTCGCAGATTACATAGCAAACGTCGCCTCAAGCGAAATTTACCCCACGTGGCCCGAAAGCGCCCTTCGGGCAAATATTTACGCGCAAATTTCCTTTGCGCTCAACAGAATATACACCGAATACTACCGCTCGCGCGGCTACGATTTTGACATCACAAACTCAATCGCTATCGACCAATCCTTCGTAAACGGGAGAGATATTTTCTCAAACGTCAGTCAGATAGTAAACGAAATTTTCGACAACTATATCGTGCGCGGAAATAACGTCGAGCCCCTTTTTGCCACCTACTGCGACGGAGTCGAGGTGGTCTGCAACGGTCTGTCCCAATGGGGCTCGGTAACCCTTGCGGAGCAAGGCTTAACACCATACCAGATACTGCAATATTACTACGGCGACGACATAAATATCGTAGAGGCCGACGAAATACGCGGCATCACACAATCCTACCCGAGATTTCCTCTTCGGGTGGGCAGCACGGGCGACGACGTAAGACGGATACAGATACGGCTCAACCGCATCTCCGACAACTTCCCCGCAATACCAAAGATCCCCGCTCCGTACGGTATTTTCTCGTTTGACACCGAGGAAGCGGTCAAGGAATTCCAAAGAATATTCAACCTCACGCCCGACGGCATCATCGGCAAGGCGACGTGGTATAAAATTCAGAATATTTACGCGAGCGTGAAGCGGCTCAACGATGTCAATTCCGAGGGTATCGCGCTCGAGGAGGTAACGAATCAGTTCCCCGAGACCCTGCGGCTGGGCAGCACGGGAATCGGCGTTTCCTCGCTTCAGTATTACCTCGCGTACATCTCGCAATTCTACGATACGATCACTCCCACGGCAATCGACGGAATCTTCGGCGAGGGCACGCAAAGCTCGGTAATTTCCGCGCAGAACACCTTTGGTCTTACCCCCGACGGTGTTGTCGGAGAGGCAACGTGGAACGCTGTTTACGACGCTTATCTCGGCATCGTAAACACAATACCCGTAAAGTACACGGAGGGCAACGCGATACCCTTCCCGGGCGTGTTTTTACGCGTTGGAATTGAATCGGAGGACGTTCGTGTGCTGCAGGAATATCTGCGTTATATCTCACAATACTACGCGGAGATCCCCGCGCTCAATCCTACGGGATATTTCGGCTATCAGACCGAAAACGCGGTAAAGGCGGCTCAATCGCTTTTCGGGCTTGAGCCTAACGGTATCGTCGGGCCCGTAACGTGGCTTGAGATAGCGCGGCTTTACAGCGATCTCTTTAACGGCACACGACTTAACGAGGGTCAATACCCCGGCTTCGCGCCGCAGTGAAACAAGGAGGCAAAATGCGACAAAACATGAGAGATGCGACTATTATGCTGCAAACGTATCTTAGGCAATTAGCCTACCACGACAACGACATTCCAAAGGTCGTTATCGACGGGATTTTTGAGGAACAGACAAGAGAGGCGCTTCGGGCGTTCCAAAGAAAATACGAGCTTACGCCAAACGGTATCGCGGATAAAAGAACCTGGGATCTGCTATATAAAAAATATCTCGAATCGGTTGACGAAAACTCAATCGCGGAAAGTCTTTTGGTGTTCCCTATCCGTCCCGACGGATTTTTCTACAAAACGGGAGACTCGGGCTACGGAGTGGGAATAATTCAGATGCTCCTCGATTCTCTTGACATATATTACGACTTCGGCGAGCTTGCCATCGACCAAAAATTCGGCGATCAGACGGAGCGCGCGGTCCGAATTTTTCAGGAAAAAAATGGAATTGAGCCAAGCGGCAACGTGGACAAAAAAACCTGGAATCTGCTCGCCGAGCAGATGAATTATCTCCACCGCGATTATTTCAACACTTAAAGCATTCGGGCAGCCCCCTCGGACTGCCCGAATTTCTGTTATTCAGCATTCAAAATGTAATAAAATATATAAAAACAGATTGACAAAAGCCTGACGGTAATGTATAATTATAGTTGGTAGAATATACCGTTGGTAAAAGGAAAACTTAAATTTCAATCAACAAAGGAGACTGAAATGGATTTTAAGAATATTGACAAAAAATACCGTCCTGTGCCGTTCTGGTCATGGAACGAAAAGCTCACGGTTGACGAAACCCTCCGCCAGACGAAAATGATGGATGAGGCAGGTATCGGCGGCTATTTTATGCACGCGCGCGGCGGTCTTCAGACGGAATATATGGGCGAGGAATGGTTCGAGAACATTTCTGCTTGTGTTGAAGATGCAAAAAAATCCGGTATGCACGCTTGGGCGTACGACGAAAACGGCTGGCCCTCGGGCTTCGGCGGCGGTCTTGTAACCGCTAAGGGCGAAAAGTACTGGCAGAAGTACCTCCGTTATATCCCGAAGGACGCTGACAGATCGAACATCCCCGAGCACCGCATTATTCACATCGACGACGAATATTGCTTTTATTACGACGTTAACCCCTTTTACGTTGACGCGCTTGACAAAGAAGTTATCGCTGACTTTATAAATGAAATTTACGAGCCCTACTATGAAAGATACGGCTCTGAATTCGACGGCTTCTTTACGGACGAGCCCCAGCTCTCCAGAAACGGTATTCCGTGGAGCTTAACGCTTCCCGAAACGTACAAGCAGGCCTATGGCGAAGACATTTTTGAGATCCTTCCCAAGCTCTACGTACAGAAGGACGGCTTCCCCCAGGCAAGAGTTAAGTTCTGGAAGCTTATCACAGAGCAATTCTCCGCAAGCTTTGCAAAGCAGATCTACGATTGGTGCCATGCACACGATCTTAAATTCACAGGTCACATGCTTCTTGAAGAAACACTTAGCTGCCAGCTTATCTCCAACGGCTCATGCATGCCCCACTACGAATATTTTGATATTCCCGGTATGGACTGGCTCGGCCGTAACATATTCCCCTGCTTCTCTCACTATCAGGCATCATCGGTTGCCGCACAGACGGGCAAAAAGCAGGTGCTCTCCGAAACGTTCGCTCTTTGCGGTCACAACGTAGGCCACGACGAGCTCAAGAGAAACTACGAGTGGATGATGGTGCGCGGTATCAACCTTCTCTGTCAGCACCTCGAGGGCTACTCCCTCCGCGGTATCAGAAAGAGAGACTATCCGCCCGCAATGTACTCACAGCAGCCTTGGTGGGCAGACTACAAGGTATTCAACGACGCCATGTCGAGAATCGGTATGCTTCTTGCAGAGGGTAAGATAAAAGCAAACACACTCCTTATGCACAATATGACATCCGCTTGGGTTTGCTTTGATAATGCAGCCAACCCCGGCCTTGACTTCTACCATCTGGTTGAGGTTGAAGCTATGATGAAGCTTGAGGCAAAGCATATTCCCTTCCACCTCGGCGACGAGATCATTATGGAAAGACACGCTCGCGTTGAAGGAGCAAAGCTCATTATCGGCGAGATGGAATACGACACTATCGTTACTCCTCCCCACCACTTATACCTTGAAAACACAGAAAAGCTTCTCGCAGAATTCAAGGCGAACGGCGGTAAGATAGTTGCATCCGTTGACGAGCTCGAGGCAAACGACATTATCGACAACTGGAAGATCACATACACGACTCGCGAATTCCCCGACTTTACAATGCATTACTTTGTAAACACAAACGAGACCGAGGAAAAGGCGATCATCACAAAGGGCAGCTACGCTATCGACATCGCAACGGGTGAGAAGATCGACTTCTACGGCGAATACACCTTCCCGCAGTACGGCTCTCTTGTCGTTATCGACGACGGCACGCCTCACGCGGAAAAGCCCGCCGAAAAGGCGCTCAAGCCCATCTCTCTTGAGGGCAATTGGAACGTAAAGAGCGCAACCGAAAATTCGCTTACGCTCGACTTCTGCACATACTGGTTTGACGGCGAGCTTCAGCAGGAGAACGGCTACATTTTAAACGTTGCCTCGCGCGCTTACGCGCTCGGCAGACCCGTTGACATCAAGTGCGAATTCAAGGTTAATATGGACTACGTTCCCGCAGAGCTTTACTTGGCTTGCGAGACTCCCGAGATCTTCAAGATAGTTATCAACGGCCGCGAGCTTACACAGAAGGATTGCGGATACTTCCGCGACATCGCATTCAGAAAGCTCGACGTATCGGGTTATATGACCGAGGGCGAGAACGTAATTGAGCTCTACACTCACTTCGTTCAGTCTCCCGAGGTTTACGAGAATATGGAAAAGGCGAAGATATTCGAATCCGAAAAGAACAAGCTTACGTACGATATGGAGATCGAGGCTATGTACCTCGTAGGCGATTTCTCGGTTCGCATGGATGGCGAATGCACCGAAATGCCCGGCGAGTCCATCTTCTTTGACGGCAGCTTCACGGTTGACGCCCCCAAGACCGAGGTCACGCTCCACGAGCTCGAAAAGCAGGGCTTCCCCTTCTTCGCAGGCGAGCTTACGGTTACAAGAAAAATCAACCTCGACTCTGCGAATTACAAGCTCGACTTTATCCGTCGCGGCGTAAACGTAGTAAGGATCACGGTAAACGGCAAGCCCGTAACCAAGGTTCTCTGGGCGCCCTACTCGGTTGACCTCTCCGACTACCTCGTAGTCGGC
Organism: uncultured Clostridium sp.; assembly: GCA_964567085.1. Classification (GTDB taxonomy): domain Bacteria; phylum Bacillota; class Clostridia; order Oscillospirales; family CAG-272; genus SVTX01. Next base: position 21,737 of record CAZMKU010000005.1, on the reverse strand, counting down.
GAAAACGAGATCGAGATCACTCTTGTAAACAACCTCCGCAACCTTCTCGGTCCTCATCACCATCCCGCAGGAGAGCTTCTCTCTGTTGCTCCTCCCTGCTTCTACGACGAGGGCTGTCTCTGGAACGGCTTCCACGGCGGACACTTTACAAAGAAGTACAGCTTCGTTCACACGTCTATTATCTAAAAACACTTTGAGGTGTTGCAGCCGCAACACCTCACTTTTATAAACAAGCGAGGCAATTATGACTCAAAGATTATTTGATATTGACCCAAAGCTCTGCGAATTCAAAGCAGAGGTGCTGTCCTGCAAGCAAAGCGGCGACAAATACGAAATTTTGCTTGACAGGACCGCGTTCTTCCCAAACGAAGGCGGTCAGACGAGCGACGTCGGTATTCTCGACGATGTAAGCGTAACGCGCGTTATTGAACGTAAAGGCGATATATTTCATATTTGCGATACACCTATTCCCGAGGGCAAGACGGTTGCGGGTAAAATTGACTTTTCCCACCGCTATTACAATATGCAAAACCACACGGGCGAGCATATCATCTCGGGGCTCGTTCACAAAAAATACGGCTACGACAACGTAGGCTTTCATCTGTCAGACGAGGGAATGACCGTGGACTTTTCGGGAGAGCTTTCGCGTGAGCAGCTCGACGAGATCGAGGAGCTTGCAAACCGCGCCGTCTACGAATGTCACCCCATAAAATGCTACTATCCCTCCCTCGAAGAGCTTAAAGGGATAAGCTACCGCTCCAAACTTGACGATCTTCCAAACACAAGGATAGTCGAAATTGTGGGCGTAGATATCTGCGCCTGCTGCGCTCCCCACGTTTCAAACACGGGAGAGGTCGGTATTATCAAAATTCTCGACTTTATAAGATACAAGGGCGGCGTGCGCCTGAACGTCGTCTGCGGCATGGCGGCGCTCTGCGACTACCGCGAAAAATACAGTCAGTGCAAGCTTATCTCAAACGCCCTGTCGGTCAAGCAAAACGAGGTGTTCGACGCTGTGCAAAGGCTGCGGAACACCATTGACGGATACCGAGAAAAGCTTTATTTCGCAAAGCGCGAGCTTCGTTCCTACAAGCTTGCGGCTCTTGAGAAAACAGACGGAAACATCTGTCTTTTCGAGGACGACGGGGACATGGGAAACGTGCGCGAATTCATCAATTCCGCGCTTGAAAAATGCGGCGGCATCTGCGCCTGCTTCGTTGGCAACGATACGGACGGCTACAAATACATCGCGGCATCCAATAACGTAAATATGCGCGAGATAGGTGCAAAAATGAAGGATGCACTCAATTCTCGCGGAGGCGGCTCGGAGAAAATGATTCAAGGAAGCACGGGCGCAAAACGCGTAGAAATAGAAAATTTTTTCAAATAATACGCCTAAAAGCCAAAAAAGTTTTGCCTTACCCCTTGAATTAGTTTTGAATATGGTTTATAATAGTGTGTAAGACATTTATTCGCCCTACTGCGGAAAGGAAATGTGATAGTATGAACCGAGAAAAAATAAATTCAATACTTTTTGACGCGGTAAACGACGCGGATCTTTCGGCATCCGAGATTCCGTCCATAGACCTTTACCTCGAGCAGATAATAAGACTCATATCCGACAAGGCCGAGCAGGGCTCTGAAATTTTTGCCGACCGTGTACCCACGAAAACCATGGTCAACAACTACTCGAAGGCAGAGCTTATCACTCCCCTCAAGGGCAAGACCTACAACAAGGAGCAGATAATTCAGATACTCCTTACAAATTCTCTCAAAAACACGCTTTCAATAGCAGAAATAAAGAGCATTATGGATTGCATCTACCGCGAGGGCGCCAACGCGGCCGACGATCTCTACAAGCTTTACGACCAATATATTGACGTAAAAAAGGTCAACAGGCAGCTTGCGCAAAATGATGCGGAAAGCCTTATGAGCCAAGAAAATCTCTCGGCAGAGGATCCGCTCGACACGCTCCTTCTCTGCATTGCGCTCTCATCCCTCGCGGACTACTTCAAGTGTATGTCCAAATCCTTGTTAAAGGAAGCTGTGGGCGAGATCATTCCGAACGCGCAGAGCGAGGAAAAGGGAGAAGAGGAAATTCCCTCAGAGGACAAGAAGGCAGCCAAAAAAGCGCGAAAAGCGGCTGAAAAGGCAGCTAAAAAAGCAGCCGAGGTCGACGCAAAGGAGCTCGAGGAGCACGTATCCGACCTTGAAGATCTGCAAAATACAAACGAGCAAGCCGAGGACTGAATATGGCTATAATTTTAGAAGAAATATCCACGGACGCTCTGGCGTATCTGGGTGACTCGGTTATCGAGCTGCTTGTACGCGAGCATCTTGTAAACAGCAATATCACAAGCTCGGGAGGTCTCAATTCAAAATCCCTTGAATTCGTCAAGGCGGGAGCGCAGGCGGCCGCTATGCGAAGCATCGCTCCCCTGCTCACCGACGAGGAAACCGCGATCTTCAAGCGCGGTCGGAACAAGGCGGGCGGAAACGTGCCCCGAAGCGCCACGGTCAGTGAATACCGCGCGGCAACGGGTATGGAGACTCTTTTCGGTTATCTTCATCTCAAGGGCGATACGGAGCGAATTCTGACGCTTTTCCGCGCAGGCTATAAATTAAATTAAATCACACGTTTTGAAAGGAACACAGAACAATGAACAACCCCAAGGTTAAAATAACGGTAAGAGATTTCGGCGAAATGACAGTCGTGCTTTATCCCGAAAAGGCGCCCAAGACAGTTGAAAACTTCCTCTCGCTCGTAAAGGACGGCTTCTACTCGGGTCTTATTTTCCACAGAGTTATCAAGGGCTTTATGATACAGGGCGGCGGCTTTGACGAAAGCTTCGACCACATCGAGGCTCACGCGATCAAGGGCGAATTTATCAGAAACGGCTTTATGTCAAACGACATCAAGCACAAGCGCGGCGTGCTTTCCATGGCTCGCACGATGGACCCCAACTCCGCATCCTCACAGTTCTTCATTATGCACAAGGACGCTCCACACCTCGACACGCAGTACGCGGCTTTCGGCGAGGTCGTAGAGGGCATTGAGGTCGTTGACGCGATCGCAAACGTAAAGACGGGTAACTACTCCTACTTCAGCGACGTTCCGAAATGCGCTGTGGTTATTGATAAGATGGAAATTATTGAATAATAAAAGCAAGGCTTCAACCTCGGTTGAAGCCTTGCTTATTCAAATGCCAGCTTAATTCCAAGCTCGCTGATCTTATTGCAGTAATGCGCAATCCTATCGGGCTTGTAATCGTATACTCTGTGCCCATCAAATCCAACCGAAAGCAGCACTCCCGATTCCCTCACTATCGCCTGCTGCTCCTTGTTTTCAAAAAAATCAAGCACGTATTTGTGTTCCCTGCCACCGTGAATAGTGTCGAGATTTACGTTCATCTCCCAGAATATGCCCATATCCGCCATTCTCCTGAAAAAGGTATATTCGTCCTCACCAAGCGACGAAATATACGCGAACATATCCGTATGAGCAATACCGCAGACAGTTCCAAGCCTTTCTGCATAAGAGAAGATATCGTTTTTCGTAACACTGTTGTCGTCGTCAATGTTTTCAATCAAACAGAAATCAAAATACGAAATATCCGCATTATCGGGAAGATAATGTCTTGGCAGATTTTTCGTGCAAAGCTCAATTCCCCGCAAAATCCGTATTTTGCCCTCATATTTTTCTTTTATAAGATTTATATGATCAAAGTATCTTCTGAGTGTACGCTCGTAGTCGTATTTTGCATTGTTATTTCCGTGAAAAAACACCTGCGTCGTGGCGTTTCCTATACCGTGGTTATGATCGGTTATGCCAATAAGCTCAATTCCGCCGCTTATTGCCGCCTCAACCACCGCTTCGGGCGTATCCGCGCCGCAAAACGAATAATATGTATGTGAATGCAGATCCTGAATCACAGCAATAGCCTCCTTTTAAAAATCCCGATTTCTGAGGAAATCGGGATTTTATTTTAATCAATTACCTTGATCCAGCCCTCAGGCGCAGGAATTCTTCCCATCTGAATGCCCGTGAGCGTATCGTAAAGCTTCTTCGTCACAGGACCCATATCGGTCATTCCCGAGGGAAGCGCGATCTCCTTGCCGTCGTTAACGATCATACCAACGGGTGAGATGACCGCCGCAGTTCCGCAGAGTCCGCATTCCGCGAAGTCCTCAAGCTCCGTGAGATATACCTCCCTTTCCTCAACCTCAAGACCGAGATATTCCTTCGCGACATAAAGAAGCGAGCGTCTCGTAATAGAAGGTAAAATGCTATTGGATTTAGGCGTAACCACCTTGCCGTCCTTCGTAACGAAAATAATATTCGCGCCGCCCGTTTCCTCGATCTTGGTGCGAGTTGCGGGATCGAGATAAATATTCTCGTCGTAGCCCTGCTCGTGCGCGTCGACTATATTGTAAAGGCTCATAGCGTAGTTAAGTCCCGCCTTGATATGTCCCGTTCCGTGAGGCGCGGCTCTGTCAAGGTGCGAAATGCGAAGCTTCAGCGGACGAACGCCGCCCTTGAAGTAAGGGCCTACGGGTGTCGCAAAAATTCTGAACTGAAATTCCGTCGCGGGCTTTACGCCGATCACGGGGTTCGTTCCCATCATATACGGACGGAGATAAAGCGTCGCGCCCGAGCCGTAAGGAGGCACGAAATCGCGATTCGCGCGAACCGTCTGCACCACCGCGTCAACAAATCTTTCCTCGGGGAATATGGGCATTTTAAGCTTGTCCGCAGACTGCGCCATTCTCTCGGCGTTGAGGTCGGGGCGGAATGCAACTATCTTACCGTCAGCCGTAGTATAAGCCTTAAGTCCCTCAAAGCAGGTCTGGCAATACTGGAAAACGCAAGCGCATTCGCTGAGCGTTATCATATCGTCCTCCGTTATCTGACCGTCATCCCACTTACCTTCCTTATAATACGAAACGTATCTCTTGTCGGTCTTTATATAACCGAAGCCAAGCTCGCTCCAATTTATATTTTTCTTATCCATAAAATCACGTCCCTTCGGGTTATCTATGTGTATAATTATATCACTATTTCACGCTTCTTTCAATAGGTTATCTTAAAAAAATTAAATGATTTGGTATTTATCTATCAAAAAGATGGCAAATAAAACGACATCCCGAAAAATTCGGGATGTCGAAATTCATTCAATTATTATTCGGAAATAAGACTCGGATCAGTCTTCCTTTTTCTTCTTGAAGGTAACGATGCCCGCAACGGATGCAACGGCAACGATAGCGATAGCGCCCATTCCAACTACAGATCCGCAGCCACTCTTTTTATCGGAGTCGTCAGAAGCAGCCGTCGTAGTCTTTTCCTTCTTGGTCGTCGTCTCCTCACCCGATCCATCATCTACAGGGTCGTCGTCGTCAACGCCGGGGTCGACATCAATGATACCGTCATCGGGATCCTTGAATTCAATATCTTCCGCAGCTACATCATAGCCCTCACTCGTAGCATAGCTTACCATATCGGCAACGCTTCCGAAATAGCCCGCGTACATGATCTCAAATTCCTGACCCGACTGAACGCCCGCAAAGTCGAAACGAAGGCTGTGAATACGCGCATCTGCGCCCTCAAACTCCTCTGTGTCTACCTTTGCGTAAACAAGGATATAATAATCCTCACTTCCCTCGGGAGTCACGTTAACCATACGCTCATCGCCAACGGAAATTCTATGGTCGTTATCGGGAGCAAGAATACTGCCCGCGCAATAGAAGAAACCGCTCGTTTCATCGAAGTAGCAGCTTTCCTCCAGGGACTTACCCTCTTCCTTAGGGCAAGTACAATAGTTCTTCAAAACGATAGCGATATAGGGGAAGTCCTTAATATCAACCGTGTAATCATTTCTAACCACGAAGCCTACCGCTCCGAGAACGTCACCCGCGGTAACCTTGATAGTATCAATATCCGTAAGGCTTGTGGAGCACTTCGTCGTAGAGGGAAGCTTGGTATTCTGGTTTTCGCAGGTTGCGTCAAAGAGAACGCCGGGAGTACCCTCGGGAAGCGTGGAGGCGTCGATCATCTCGCCGAATTCCTTGGATCTGTTTACAGGCTCTGCACTATCCGAGCCTGTGGGCTTAACGCCGTCAACCTCAAGGATCGTAAACTTAACGGGTGTATCTGCCAAGCCGCTCTTTACGGAAATACCGAAATATGCAAGGTATTCGTCGTTCTTGAAGGCGTTTCTCAACCATACTGCATTATCCTGATCAATCTTAACGCCGTTGATGTAGATTAAGCTGTTTTCAACCTTGAACTCAATTATCTGATTACCGTCATCATCCACAACGGGCTCAAAAGTCTTTGTTGTCAACGTAGTAAAGCCACCGGGAGCTTCCTTCGTGCCCTGGCTGTAGCCCTCGAGATAAGAGAACATACCGTCGGTTTTGCCGAAGTTTTCACAGTCTCTTACAAGAGACGTCCAGCCGTAGCCGTAGCTACCGTCCTGGTTGCCGCCCTGCGCCAAGCCGTTCTTTTCGGACCAGAAGGTAAAGCTTATCCACGAGTCACCCGTGGTGTCAAACTCGTCAACTCTGATCTTGATGGAAAAGTTCTTGGTGCTATACTTTGTCTTACTGATTACGGTGTACTTTGCCTGAACGTTAGAATAAACGGGAGGAACGACCTCAAAGCCGTCATCCGTGTACTCATAACCGGGAAGAGGCATATAGCATTCCTCACCGTTTTCGAGCTTGGATTCCTCGAAGGCGTCAAGATGCACTTCCCAGTTGCCCTCTGTGCCCGCGGATGCGGAAGCCTCTTCCGCAGATACGGAAAGCACGGCGAACGTGGAAAGGATCATAACTGCCGCAAGAATTACGGAAAGTATCTTTTTCATTCTGAATTTCTCCTTAGTTAAAATAAATTTGTGTTTTCGCGTACAAACACACTTACATAGTAATTATACCATAAATTTGCAATTTAGTAAATAGACAAAATGCACATATCTGTCTTTCGCCTTTTGGGTATTTTTACCCGAGCAAGATTTAGCAGAAATCAAAAGCGGATCCCCTGCCCTCAAGGCCCCCAAAAATCAAGGGGCAAACGGCTTACAATTATGTAAACACAATGTTTATTTATAAACGGCATATTTGTTTTTTCAAAAGAAGCGGCATTCCGCGATGCTGCGAAATGCCGCAAGCTCATCCGTTGCCGTAAGCCTGTGATGATCTTATTTTTTCTTCTTGAACGTAACGAAAGCCGCAGTTGCCGCCACTACGACCATAATGATCGCGTTCATTCCAACAAATGATCCACATCCTCCGAAAAATGCCGTCATAATTTCAAATCCTCCCCCCCAAAGAATTTATATCAATTTCTTTTTCTCTTTTTGAACGTAACGAGACCCGCAGTTGCCGTAACCGCAACCATCGCGATAACGTTCATTCCAACAAACGAGCCGCATCCGTCGCCGTCATTATCGTCAGCCGCGGTCGCAGCGCCCTCCGCGCCCGTAGCGGTATCCTCGCCGTTAACCTCGGAGCTTACCTCCGACGTTTCCTCAGAGGGAGCCTCCGTAGCCTCCTCCGTAGGCTCTTCGGTTGGCTCTTCCGTGGGCTCCTCCGTAGGCTCTTCGGTGGGCTCTTCCGTGGGCTCTTCCGTGGGCTCTTCGGGAGGCTCTTCCGTGGTATCCTCCTCGGGGTCGGAATACGAAATTTCCTCTGCGGACAAAGCAAATCCCTCGTTCGCCGCAAAGCCCACCATATCCTTCACGCTTCTGAAAAAGCCCGCGTATTCGATCTCAAAGCTATCATTGCCGCCATTGGGAGACATATTCTTAAAGTCGAAACGAAGGTTGTGAATACGGCTATCCTCGCCCTCGAATTCGGTCGTATCGATCCTTGCGTATATCATAACGTAATAATCGTCGCTATCCGCAGGAGACACGTCGATCATATTCTCAAAATCGGTAGCGATCTTGTGCGCGTCATCCGCCGCAACAACGTTGCCCGCGCAATAATAGATAGTATTGACCTCGTCAAAATAGCAGCTCTCCGCAAGAGTCAGACCGTCCTCGCGGGAACAAGTGCAGAAATTCTTTAAAACTATTGCTACGTAAGGGAAATCCTTAATATCGACCGTATATTCTTCATCAACCGCAAACGATATCGCGCCCATATTCAAGGTGGCCGTGATCTTGATATTGCCGTCGTCAGTAGCCGTCGCCGTGCCGTTTGATACCGAGGGAAGCTTGAGGTTCTGATTTTCAAGGCTTGCATCGAAAAGAACGCCCGGGGTGTTTGCGGGAATAGCGGAGCTGTCGATCATCTCACCGTAGCTTTTTGCTCTGTTTACAGGCTCTGCGCTATCCGAGCCCGTGGGAACCTCACCGTCAACCTCAAGGATCGTGAACTTGATAGGCTTACCCGCCGTTCCGCTCTTAACGGAAATACCGAAATAAGCCAGATAGCTGTCGTTCTTGAAGGCATTTCTCAATGCGACCGCGTTCTGCTGCTCAAGCTTCACGCCGTTTATGTATATGTAGCTGTTCTCAACCTTAAACTCGATTATCTGATTGCCGTCTTCATCCGCAACGGGCTCAAACGCCGTCGTTGCCACAGCCTGAAATCCGCCGGGGGCGTCCTTCGTGCCCTGACTGTAGCCCTCCAGATAAGAGAGCCTTCCGTCATATGCGTCGATGCTTGAATCGTCCTTTATAAGCGACGTCCAGCCGTAGCCGTAGCTTCCGTCCGAATTACCGCCCTGAGCCAAGCCGTTCTTCTCGGACCAGAAGGTAAAGCTGAGCCAAGCGTCGCCCGCGATATCAAATTCGTCAATTCTTATCTTAATGGAAAAGTCCTTTGTGCTATACTTCTCCTTGCTTATTACCGTATATTTTGCCTGAACGCCCGAATAGACGGGAGGAACTACCTCAAAGCCGTCGGAGGTATATTTATATCCGGGAGTAGAAACGTATACGTCCCCGCCCGCCGCAAGCTTCGTTTCATCAAATGCATCAAGATGCACCTCCCAATTTCCCTCGGCGCCCGATTCACTCGCCGATACGGAAATCACGGAAAGCACGGAAAAAATCATAACCGCCGCAAGAATTACGGAAACTATCCTTCTCATTGTGAAATTCTCCTTTATATTTAAAACTTGAAATTTACGCCTTCACATGCTCCAATTACTCAAGGGTAATTGAATCAACGTTCAAAAACGCGTTTGCCGCAAGCAAGGAGTCCGTAGGAATAAGCCTGCTCGCGCCGCATTCACGGCACGTGATCCTGATTCCGCCTCCCTCAAGCTCAACGTCGTAAAGCTCCTCTTCCCTGTCAAGCTCGCCGTCAGCGATGGGCTCGTGTCCGTCGGGGTGACATTTGCAATATATCTTTCCTTCGGCATCCACGTCCTTTATGATATAGAGAATGATATCCATAAGCTGAGTATCGGGAAGCTGGGCGCTGTTTTCTCTCTGAATATCCGCAAGACTTCCTATTCCGTTCTCCTCCATAAGCCGCATAAGCTCAAGCTCGTTTTTCGAAAGCTCCGCCTTTACGTTGTTGCTCTCGCCGATAAATCCAATATCAATATTGGAATACGGGCACTGAAGCGCCAAAAACTCCTTACTGAAGAAAAGCGTCGTGCTTACGTTGTAGATATGGGGCTTTCCGCAGAAAATACACGGAATACCTATGCGCACTGTGTTATTAGCCTTATCGTAAACCACGCTCATTTCGCTTTTTCCGCAGGATGAGCATTTAAGCTTTATCATATCCGCAGACAGCGCGAAAAGACCTACAATACTCATAATGCCCACGCCGCAATCGGGACATCTGTACGCCACCGTGGTTTCCTTTGATTCAAGTATCACCTGTAAATACTCCTTTCGGCTCTTTGACTTTCTTTTTCATTATATGTTCTCTGTGCGCAAAATGGCAGGAATATATCCCGCCATCTTGTTTTATTTATATCAGCTTGCAGATGTGCTGTACATCAAGCTGTAAGAGAAGTTTACCAAATAAGCAGAAACGTCAATACCCTTGAGCGAACGCTCCTTGGTCTTAACGGGCGTAGCCGCGAGCTGACCGCCGTTACCGTCAGCGCCCATATACCATTCGTCCATACCCTCACCGACCATAGCGTCGATCGCCTGAGCAACCCATACGGGATCCGACCAGTCCTCAAAGTATCCAACGATATAATAAGTGGATGCGCCGTCCTCCGTGGGAGCTATCGTGATAACCTCGGAGAGATCTCCTGCATTTCTGCCGGCGTTCAACCACTCGTCAAATTCAGCGTACGTTCCCTCAAAGGAGTTGGCTTCGGCATTCTTGCTCGAGCCCGCGCCCAATTCAATCGTGGTGTCCGAGGGAAGCTCGTTGTATTTATCCAGACCAAGCTCCTCAAGCGCCGCAGCAGTCTTTTCACCCGCAAGGAACGCCTCACGGATCTCCTCCGCAATAGTCTTATCGGTCGTAATAACGTAACCGATATTCATAGTAAGCTCCGTATCAAGAGCGGGTTCGCTCAAAAGCATATAAACCGTGTAATTGTATACGTCAACCTTTACGGATGCGCCCGTGGAATCGGTAGACGTTTCGGTGGTGCTTTCCTCTATAATCTTCGCGTCGTTTTCGTTTGCATTTTCAACGAAGATCCATTTTTCAAGCTCGCCCTCAGTCGAGTATTCGATCTCGCCGGTGTAATCCTCGAGCTTGATCTCCTCAGTGGTTTCTTCCTCGGTAACATCAGGCAGGGTGAAGGATTCCTCCTCATCCGTGGACGTCTCATCGTCCGTCGTCTCTTCGGCCTCTGCCTTCTCTACGGACTCAATATAAGCCTTGATCTCCGCCAAGAACGCCTCGGGGTCCTTTGCAGCGGCAATTATCTCCGCATTGCTTCTTGCAGCTTCCTTTGCAGCCTCAAGAGCCGCGTCGTCTACCAGCTTTTCATCATCACTTCTTACCGTTATCGTATAAGAAGCGTACGTTGCCGTATAGAAATCCTCCTTATGGCTCTCGGGATAAAGATTTATCTTATCGCCGTCAGCGCGGATAGCCTCTTCAAGAGCAGCCATCTTATAGTCGTTGAACTTGGATGCGAGATGAATGATCTCGTAGCACTTGCGGATATCGTTTGCGGATACGTGATCGCCGTATCTGTCGGCAATCGTTTCGCCGCCCTCCTTGAGTGTCTGCTTCATCAATTCAACCGTTTCGTCGATCTCCGCGTATTCCTCATCCGTAAGAGAAAGATTTGCAGCCTTTGCGCCCTCGGCGTACTCGAGATACATAGTAACGTTATTAACCGTAGAGGTCATAAAATAATCGTACCACGTTGTTCCGCTGCTATATTCCTGCTCTCTCAGATCGGTCGTGAAATCAACGTTATATATACCGTAGATTATATAATAGTAATAGCTGTTCATCCAATTCAAGATATAGTCGTTATAGAAGAACTGCATCATCGCCTCGGTAACAACGAAGTTTTCCGTCGAAAGTGTGTTTGTCATACGAGCGAACACGCCGATTGAGCTGAGCGCGCCGAGCGCAATCGACAAAACGATCACAGCTACGAGCACGATGCAAGTAACGGTCACGCCAAGACCTGTTTTATTCTTCTTTTTCTTGTTAAGCTTACGTCTCTCTGCGAGATATGCTTCGGGGCTATCGATCTGCGCCTGAGCTCTGCCAAGCTTATTTCTGTTGCCTTTTCCCATTTTTATTGTCCTCCATACCGCTTGCGCGGTTTTTTACTTAATTGAAATTATAACTATCCAGCATAATTTCATAAACAAATGTTATTATACAATGATATAGTGAAAGTTTGTTGAACTGATTATGAATAATCATAAAACTTTTTATTTTTTATGTGAATATGCACTAATGCTCATCAGATTTTTCGTGAAAACTCGACAAAACACGATTTGTCATATACTCATAATAATAGGTATGATCATGGGTCTGCGGCGAGTTTTGGCAAATATGAACTTCGCCATATCGTCCTTGATCTTGCCCTTGATCTTAAACCAATCGGCATTGTGGGTCTTGGAGAGGCTCTCCATCATAGAATCTATCGCTACGTGCTTCATTTCCTCCATAAGATCCTCGGAGTCTCTTACGTAAACGAAGCCTCGGGAAACTATGTCGGGACCCGCAAGCACGTAACCGCCGTCAACGCTCACGCTTGCGACGATAACTATAAGTCCGTCCTGTGAGAGCAGCTTTCTGTCGCGAAGCACGATATTTCCGACGTCGCCGACGCCGTATCCATCAACGAGCACCTTGCCCGACGGAACCGTTCCGTTAAACCTCGCGCCGTGCTTGTCGATTTCAAGAACCTTGCCTATATCGGACACGAAAATATTTGTCGGATCTATTCCCATATCAAGCGCAAGAGAGCGGTTTGCCGCCATATGCTTATATTCGCCGTGAATCGGCATAAAATATTTCGGCTTTGTAAGCGCCATCAAAAGCTTTATTTCATCCTGACACGCGTGACCCGAAACGTGGACCTCAACCGACGCGTCGTGAATGACCTTCGCGCCGAGCTTGAGCAGCTCGTTTATGATCTTACCGATAAGCTTTTCGTTACCGGGGATCGCGCTCGACGAGAGAATAACCACGTCGTTTGCGCCGAGCTGAACGTCTCTGTGCTCGCTGAACGCCATTCTGTAAAGCGCGCTCATAGGCTCGCCCTGACTTCCCGTGGTAATAAGAGTGATCTCGTCGGGACGGTATCTCTTGATCTCCGTAAGGTCGATAAGCACTCCGTCGGGAACGTTCATATATCCGAGCTCCATCGCCGCGCCCACTACGTTGAGCATACTTCTTCCCGTAATGGCAACCTTTCGTCCGTGGCGGTAAGCCGTATCTATTATCTGCTGAACTCTGTGCACGTTTGAGGAAAACGTCGCGATAACTATTCTTTTGTCCTTGTTCTTCGTAAAAATGAGGTCAAGCGACGCGCCGACCTTACGCTCCGAGGGCGTTGAGCCCGCACGCTCCGCGTTGGTGGACTCACACATAAGCAGGAGCACTCCCTCACGGCCGATCTCACCAAGTCTTGTAAGATCCATTATCTCGCCATCGATAGGCGTCAAGTCGAGCTTGAAGTCGCCCGAATGAAGAATCACGCCAAGAGGGGTTCTTATCGCGAGCGCGCAAGCGTCCGCAATAGAGTGATTAACGTGAATAAACTCACAGGTGAGCTTGCCGAGCTTTATGTTGTCTCCCGAGTTCACGCAAACGAGCTTGGGCGTATAAGGCAGATTTACCTCCTTGAGCTTGTTCTTGAGTATTCCGAGAGTGAGCCTCGTTCCGTAAATTGGGGGATTTATGTTTCTGAGAATGTACGGAATAGCGCCGATATGGTCCTCGTGTCCGGGAGTGAACACAAGTCCGCGTATTCTGTCCTGATTTGCCTCAAGATAGCTTGCGTCGGGGATCACCAGATCGACGCCCGGCATCTCCTCGTCGGGAAAGCCGAGACCGCAATCCACGATAATAATATCCTCGTCGTACTCAATGACCGTCATATTCTTGCCGACCTCGTTAAGTCCGCCAAGAGAAATAACCTTGATTTTTCCCGCGACCTCGGCAACGTCGCGTCCGCCTCGCTGGCTTACCGAGCGCGCGCCTCTCTCCTTGAGAGATACGTTATCCTTGCTGTATTTCTCAACGGCGGTCGTGCCGTCCTTGCTCGCCTTTGGGGACTTGCCCGAAGAGCTCTTTGCCGCGCTCTTGGGCTTTTCCGCCGCTACGACCTCACTCGGCTCAACGTCGAAAATACGCGCGAGCATAGCGTCTATCTCCGCCGTTGCCGCGTCGCCCGTCTTCTGCGCGGTCTTCTTTTTTCTTGCGTGGGTCTTGGCCTTTACCTTACCGTTTTCGTCAAGCGGCGCGTCAGCCGCAGGCGTCTTCTCTGCGGGCGCGCTCCTTGCGCTTGTCTTCTTGGTCTTGGCGTAATTAGGCTTTTTTGCCGATTTGGCATTCGCCATTATTTCGCCCGCCTCGGCATAAGCCTCCTTCATTTCCGCGTTTTCGCGGAAGCTCTCTCTTGATTGATTTGATTTTGCCATCAAAAACCGTCCTTTCTTAAAACTCCCGATGATTGCATCAAGGAAAAGAGTCCGACAAAGACCTCCCCGCCTTCGTTCCGCAGAGAGAATCCGGAACTCAAATATATATCTATAAAACGTGTCGAAAATATATCAAGCCGAGATCTCGGCAACAGTTCAATTCCTCGTTACCTAAATTATACACCAAACATCCCGTATTGTCAAGGTGCTCAAAGGGGAAACTTAATCAGAACCACCGCAATTACCCCGACAAATATCCCCAAAAGACCGCAGCACGCGCCATATATCAGACTCTTTTTATCGGGCTTTTTACTGCGGGAGGACTTCTTGGTCTCAATAACTCCCGCCGCGATCCTGTCAGCCTCGGCAAGCATATCAAGCTCCTCGCCCTCGTAATTTAATTTCACGACGAAATACGCCTCCTCAAAGATCTTGCTGTCAGCAGTCTTGATAACTATCATTCTCTTTTGCGCGCCCTTGATCATAGATAACCCACCTTGATTTTTTGATTATTCTTACCCCGAGAGAAAAATCATTAAACTTCACATTATAAAAATTTATTTACAAAAATTTACAAAAACTTACATAAATTCCCATTTTTGTGTATTGACAGACAAAAAACGATATGCTATAATTACAATACGATAAAATTAAAATATATAAGGAGACACAAAATATGAAGCCTATCGGAGTAGTAAGAAAGGTTGACGAGCTCGGAAGAATCGTTCTTCCCATCAACATCAGACAGTCCATGGAAATATCCAGCGGCGACGCTATCGAGATCTTCGCTGACGACAACAAGATAATTTTGCAGAAGTACCACCCCGCGTGCATTTTCTGCGATAACGCAAATGATATAGTTTATTTCAACGGCAAGCGTATCTGCGAGGAATGTCTTGCGAAGCTCAAGGCAGAATATTGATCCGAAAGGAATGGCTATGACTCCACTTGATCTAATTTCCCGTGTTCAAGCGGGCGAGCTTGACTCAAAGCTCATTTCCCTTTACGGCGAAGATCAGCTTGACACGCAAAAGCAAAGATATATTTCTGCCATCGAAGAATTTTCGGAGCTTTACGGCTGCGGCCGCGAGGTATCCGTCTTCTCGGTTTCGGGCAGAAGCGAGCTTTCGGGCAACCACACCGACCACAATCGCGGCTGTGTTATAGCCTGCTCGATAAACCTTGACGTTATCGCGGTAGCCGCGATAAGAAACGACTCAACGATTCGGGTCAAAAGCGAGGGCTACGACGAGATAACCGTTGATATAAACAAATACTACGCGCCCGACAAGAGTCTTTTCGGCACGTCTGCTTCAATTATTGCGGGAATGTGCCGAGGCTTCACAGATAAGAGCTTTTCCGTGGGTGGCTTTGACGCGTATATGACCTCCGACGTGCTCAAGGGCTCGGGGCTTTCATCGTCCGCGGCGTTTGAGGATATGATCGGAAATATACTCAATCACTTCTACAACAACGGAAAGGTGAACAACGTCGAGATCGCAAAGCTCGCGCAATATGCCGAAAACGTATTTTTCGGCAAGCCCTGCGGACTTATGGATCAGGTCGCTTGCGCCCACGGCGGCATCGTGGCAATTGATTTTGCCGACGCGTCCGCTCCCATCATAGAAAAAATGGACTTTGACTTAACAGGCGCGGGCTACAAGCTCTGCATAGTTGACACGGGCGGCAACCACGCCGACCTGACCGACGACTATGCCTCCGTTCCCGCCGAAATGAAGTCGGTAGCCGGGGCTCTCGGCCGAGACGTCCTGCGCGATGTGGACGAAAATGACGTTATCGCAAATATCCCCTCTCTGCGCCAAAGCATTGGCGACAGAGCAATTTTACGCGCGCTCCACTTCTTTGCGGAAAACCGTCGCGTCGCGATACAAAAACGCGCTCTCTGCGACAATGATCTCGAGCTTTATTTTGAAAACGCTAAAGCCTCGGGCAAGTCCTCCTTCTGCTACCTTCAGAACGTATACACGACAAAAAACACGCGCGAGCAGGGGCTCTCCCTCGCTTTAGCTCTTGCGGAGCGTTATCTTGAGGGCAAGGACGGAGCGTGCCGCGTTCACGGAGGCGGCTTCGCGGGCACTATTCAGGCATACGTGAAAAACGAGGATGCCGACGGCTTTGCCGCTCTTATGAACTCCGCGTTCGGCGAGGGCGCGTGCCTCGTGCTTCAGATCCGCCGCGACGGAGCGATAAAGATAATTTAATTTCAGGATAAAATATGAAAAAACAAAGAAAATTACCCGACGTAAACAGAAAGCCTGCGCGAGCAGTAAAGGAGAAAAAAGCAATTTCCCCGAAAACAAAGAAAAAGGCGATCATAATCGCCGCGCTCTCTCTTGTAAACGTTCTCATATATTTCGGGATAGTGCCCGCGCTCCCGCCAAAGGCGCAATTCCCCATACACATCGCATATATGGCGATATTCGGCGCATCGCTTGTGGTTTATATCATATACAACCGCGCGTTTACGAGAAAGAATATAACCTACGAGATGCTCCCTGACGTGTGGAGCGCCGAGCAAAAGACCGCGTATATTCTCGACGGGCAGGAGAGACTCAAAAGGTCGGAATGGCTTATGTATATCATAATCCCCTTCCTCGTTCCCATAGGAATTGACGCGCTCTACCTCTTTGTGTGGGAAGCATATCTCAAAAATATCCTCACGCAGATCGTCGGAGGCATCGGATAATGGGCGCAAATTACAAAATCTGCAGTCTGTACTCGGGCTCAAAGGGCAACTGCACCTTTATTTCCGCGGGCGGCGCAAACATTCTCATTGACGCGGGCAGAAGCGCGAAATGCCTGTGTCAGTCGCTCGAAAAAATCGGTGTTTCGCCCGAGTCCATTGACGCGATACTTATAACACACGAGCATACGGACCACGTCTCCGCGCTTACGACGTTTTCACACAAATACAACGCCGATATACACATTCTGCTCTCGTCCGCAAAGAAAAAGTTTTACGGTCTTCGCGACGAGAAGCTTTTCTCCAAAATGATCTTCCACGATACGCCGAGCTTCGAGATAACCGTAGGAGATCTCAAGATCAACTCATTCCCCACACCGCACGACAGCTGCGGCTCGGTAGGTTACAGATTTTCGTTTGACGACAACGGAAAGACCGTCCATATCGGCTTTGCTACGGACATCGGCTACGTAAGCGACGAGGTAAGAGACAGTCTTCTCGGCTGCGAGAGCGTTGTCATCGAATCAAATCACGACGAAATTATGCTTATGGAGGGCAATTACCCCTACGAGCTCAAGCTCCGTATCCGTTCAAAAAAGGGGCATCTGTCCAACACCGAATGCGCGGCGTTCTCGTCAATGCTTGCGCTCAACGGCACGAAAAACATTATGCTCGCGCATCTGAGCGAGGAAAACAATATCCCCGAGATCGCTTATAACGAAAGCCTTTGCGCGATCGCGGACGCGAGCGTCAGGCTCGTCGTAGCCTCGCCCGCAGACCCCGTCTGGCTTATAGGAGAAACACAATATGGCAACGATTAAATTTATAACAGTAGGTCTGCTCAAGGAACCCTACCTCCGCGATGCCGTAGCCGAATACGAAAAGCGGCTCTCGGGCTTTTGCAGGGTCGAAAACATCAATTTAAAGGAATACAAGCTCCCCCAAGACCCCTCGGATGCCGAAATTCAAAAGGCTCTTTCCGAGGAGGCCAAAGCAATTCTCGCGGCGATCCCCGACCGCGCGTACAAAATTATTATGTGCGTCGAGGGCAAGCAATTTTCAAGCGAGGAGCTCGCGGAAAAAATCGAGAGGGCGTTTTCGATATCAAACGAGATCGTGTTCGTCATCGGCTCGTCGCACGGTCTCCACGACGGCGTGAAAAGCATTGCCGATATAAAGCTTTCGGTCTCAAAGCTCACGTTCCCCCACCAGCTTATGCGACCGATTTTGCTCGAAGCGGTGTACAGATGTATGACAATTATTAAAGGAACAAAATATCATAAATAAAAGGCCGCTGCCGCGAGCCTTTTATTTATGAGTGCAAAACAGATAAAATGCGGATTTTCGCTTATGCGAAAATCATCATTAACTCTGCACTCTTAACTCTGCACTCTTAACTCTGCACTCTGCACTCATATATCTCGCATTTTCGCCATATTCATATACTAACCCAAATCTGCGAGGTATATATGCGAAAACGCGTTTTTTTGTTGTTACTTATATTTCTGATTCCC
Source organism: uncultured Clostridium sp. (assembly GCA_964567085.1). GTDB lineage: Bacteria > Bacillota > Clostridia > Oscillospirales > CAG-272 > SVTX01. The sequence continues at coordinate 3,468 of CAZMKU010000005.1, read as the reverse complement.
CTGTCAGCTTGCTCCCGCACACCCGAAATTCCAAACACCGAGAAAATCATCTTTGCTCTGTGCGACTCCGAGATAGACCTGCCGAGCGGCAGTATATACTCATCGGACGTTGAACCGCAAAGTAAAAATTATCTTTCCGACAGTATTCTTTGCGCGTATTTCGGTCTTGCCGATATTCAAAAATACAAAAAGGATTGGACGTCTTACAGTATCTTTGTAAACCACGGCAGCCACGCGTGTGAATTCGCCGCAATATATTGCTCAACTCCCGAGAGCCTTATCGACACAACGCGTCTGCTCGCCTCACGCCTTGACTCCATAAAAAGAAATGCAGATGGCAATTTTACAAATTACACGGAGCAGGCGCAGGTCGTGACCTTTGGCAATTACGCCGTGCTCATTATTTCAAGCGACGCGTCGCAAGCGCGAAAGCTCGTCGGAAAGCTTATCTGAACAGACCCGAAATATAGTAAATGAGTCCGTACGCCGTACCCGACAAAACCGCGTACAAAAGCACGGGGCCCGCCACCGTAAATATCTTCGCGCCAACGCCAAGCACCCAACCCTCCGATTTTGAGTCAATGGCAGACGAGGTGATCGAATTCGCGAAACCCGTTATGGGCAAAAGAGTTCCGCCGCCCGCATGCTTCGCGATCTTCGGAAAAATTCCAAGCCCCGTAAGCAAAGCCGAAATAAACACGAGCGTTATGGAAAGCGCAAGCGACGCGTCCTTCTCCTCAAGGCCCATATTCATATAAAACACCTTAAGCGCCTGCCCCAAGCCGCAAATAAGCGCGCCCACGAGAAACGCCTTCAGCGTGTTTAAAACCACCTTTGATTTCGGCGCGTGCGCCTTGGCGTATTTTTTGTAGCTGTCCTGTTGAATATCCAAAATTTCCCCTCCCAAATAAAAATTTATATCTGTAAATATTTTTAACAGCGCGGCGAAAAATATACGGCTTGACATTAAGGCAAAAAAAGGTTATAATAATTATAATATCAAATTTATGGGAGATAGCTATGTCAGACTTCAATAAAATTTATAACGACGCGAAAGCGATTGCAAAAAAAGCAGTGGAAAAAGGCGAGGAGATGGGTGAGCTCGCCGCTCTCAAAATCAAAATTTTAGCAAAAAGAAAAGAAATTTCCGACGAATATAAATTCCTCGGCGCATACGTGTATAAGAAGCTCAAGACCGACGACGAGACCGCACAGGCAGAGCTTACCGAAAAGATCGGCGCGTGTGTGGGCAATATCGACGTAAAGCTCGTCGAGCTCGCGCGTCTCAACGCCGAATATAAAGCAAAGACCGCCCCCAAAACGACCGCCGACGAGCCCGAATTTACCGTCACTCCCGAGGAGGTTATGGAGCAGTTCGCCGAGGCAAAGGCGGAAGCCGACACCGCCGCAGAAGAAGCAAAAGAGCTCGCCGCAGAAGCTAAAGAAATGGCAGAGGAAGTTAAATAATTAAATAATCAAAAGGCAATATCGCAGGTGCGATATTGCCTTTTTTACCTATGTATATTCAAAAATCACTTGCTCAATCAAATGATCCAAAAGGATTTCGCGGATAGCTTAATATATCCGTATATACTCAAAATCCAACATAATTGTATGTAATACTATAATCACCCGTATTAGAATCCCAGTCATAACCTTTCGATATAGCATTCCACTGCGACATATTTCCACCGTATTTTATTTTGTCAAGCGAGGTGCAATTTGAAAACGCATAGACATCTATGCTTGTAACGCTATCTGGAATGATAACACTCTCAAGATTTGTGCAAGTATCAAACATACCGGCACCTATATTTGTGACGCCATCGGGAATAGTTATGCTCTCAAGCTTGATGCAATTCGCGAACACGGAATCACCCATGCTCGTTACACTGGCGGGAATAGTCACCTTTGTCAAGGATTCACAAAAACGAAATGCACACGTATCTATATGCTCGACACCGTTTCCTATCTTCACGCTTTTGAGCGCCTTGCAAAAGGCAAAAGCTGAATTTCCAATTTCGGTTACGCTATTGGGAATCGTTATGTTGGTTAAGCTATAACAACTCGCAAAAGCATGCATTCCAATCGAAGTAACTCCCTCGGGAATCGTCACGTTATTAAGGGATGTACAGTTTGAAAACAAATTCCCGCTAATTGACGTTATAGTGTTGGGAAGCGTCACGCTCACAAGACTCTTACATCCACTGAATACTGAAGCTCCAAGGTCTGTGACACTGTCAGGAATAAATATGCTTGTAAGCCCCGTGCAATCCAAAAATACCAAGTTTTCAATAGAAGTAACACTATTTGGAATATCAAAGCTTGTAATACTAATACAACCGGAGAACGCCATCTCTCCAATAGAGGTAACACTGTTGGGAATTATAACATCTGTAATATTTACACAATTACGGAATGCCAGCTCGTCAATATACGTGACACCATCAGGGATCGTAACACTCGTAATGCTTTCACAACTAAAAAATGCACGTCTTCCAATACCTATTACTGAATCCCCATCAAGAGAAGCAGAAGGAATGACGATATTTTCATCCAAACAATCTCCGATGCCTGAAACGTAGCAAGTTCCGTCACCGTTTGAAGTAAATAGAAGTCCTTTACTTGCCTCTATAGGTTTTCCCTGTGTTTTTTTGCACTTCGAACACGTTCTTGGAGCATCGAAAGTAGCATTCTGCCATTCATGCTCACACTTTGTGGTGTTATTGTCGATAGTGTGGCTCTCGGTTGACTCCTCATTTGTTATTTCTTCACTTGAGGCTTCATTGAAAACGTCCTTTTCCGACTGCTCATCACAACCCGCAAATACAAATGCCATGATAAAAACCAATATAAAAAATGATGACAATAAAAATCTGTATTTTTTCATTTTTGCCTCCCAAACAGATATTCTTAACTAACGTTAAATCTTATACATAATGATATAAGATTATACACCAAAACTATGACAAAGTCAAGTCCTATTCCGTCAACCCGTGTTTTAAACAGTAACTAAAATAAGGCAATATCGCAAGTGCGATATTGCCTTATTTCACCCCACGCTGCCCATTTGGTCAAGCATATTCTCGATAAAGATGCCGTAGCCGACGGTGGGATCATTGATAAGCACGTGCGTTACCGCGCCGACAAGCTTGCCGTTCTGAATGACGGGAGAGCCGCTCATTCCCTGCACTATGCCGCCCGTTTTCTCAATAAGCTTTTTATCGGTAACCTTAATGCAAAAGCACTTCGCGCCCGTGGCATCGCGGTCGATGCCCGAAATTTCAATCTTGTATTTCTGGGGCGTGCCGTCCGCGTCCAAGGTCGAAATTATATAAGCCTCACCGTTCTTTATCTCGTCGCGTAAGCCAACCTTGAAGCGCTCACCGACGTTTGCGGGAAGGCTCGTGTACACGCCGAAAACGCCGCAAGCGGTGTTTCCGTAAAGAATTCCTTTTTTCTCAAAGC
>CAZMKU010000004.1:0-41542 GCA_964567085.1 uncultured Clostridium sp. | reverse complement strand
TTTTTTCGAGATTTTTTGAAAAAAGGTATTGACAAAAGAAATGCCTTGTGGTATAATGTTCAAGTCGTGGGGTGAACGACGTAAAAAATCACCTGTACCCCATTGAGATCTAGGTGTAGCTCAGCTGGGAGAGCGCTACCTTGGGGTGGTAGAGGCCGCAAGTTCAAGTCTTGTCACTTAGACCAAAATTAAGCCGAACGGATTTATTTCGTTCGGCTTAATTTTTTGCTTGAATGAAAATATTTGAGCTTGTGTCAAATACCACGCCCTGCGCGGAGCGCAGAGGGAGCGGGGTTCCCCGAGGCGAGCTTACCGAGCTTTGGGGTTCCACGGTTGTAGCCGCAAGTTCATAGTCGTATCGGCTCCGCCGATGTGTCACTTAGACCAGAAAAAAAGCAGAATGGATGTATTCCGTTCTGCTTTTTTCTTGCTTAAATTACACCGATGCCGAGCTTCGCAAACGCGTAAGCGTTTGCTGTTTTGCGCTTGATACACGACATATTGCTAACAGATTTTGGCGCAAAACTAGTTCGTAAGCTTGTCACTCAGACCAGAAAAAAGCTATTTTTCAAGCATATATTCCACCCTTTCGGAATAAACTAATTTAAAGTATATTCGAGGTAAAGCTATGAAAAAAATCAACTAATCTTTGGCAGCTGGTTGGGTTCGCGACAACGTCGCTTCTCGGCACGCTCTTGCATTTTCTGTATGATTGGACGGGGTCGACGTTCGCCTCGCTCTTCTCGGGCGTTAACGAATCAACGTGGGAGCATATGAAGCTCCTGTTCTGGCCGATGTTTATTTTCGCCATAGTGCAAAGCTTTTTCTTTCGTGACCGCGAGGATTTCTGGTGCATAAAGCTAAAAGGAACTCTTCTCGGGCTCGGCTTGATACCCGTGATCTTCTACACCTACAACGGCGTGATCGGCAAGTCACCCGACTGGGTCAACATCACGATTTTCTTTATCTCCGCGGCTGCTGCCTATATTTATGAAGCACGGCTCCTTAGAGCAGACAAAACGCCTTGCAGATCGCCTAAATCGGCGCTCACGGCGCTTTGTATAATTGCGCTGCTCTTTATTGTTTTCACGTTTGCCACGCCCGAGATCAGCATATTCAAGGACCCGATAACAGGGACTTACGGAATATAAAAGCGCCGATGAGGTTTATCCTCATCGGCGTTTTATTTTAACCTCACTCCGCGCAAAATTTTGCAATATCATCGCGAACGGTTTCGTATGTAAAGTCATTCAAGATCTCATGTCTCGCGTTTTTATAGAGCTTACAAGTCACGTTTATTCCCTGCTTTTTTAGCTTGGATTCTACCTCAAGGACACCCTTGCCGTAATTGCCGACGGGGTCCTCCTCACCCGACACAAGAAGGACGGGCAGAGAGCTCGGAATATTGCGATACCAAGCCGCGCAGTTCGTATATTTGATAAGTCTTATAAGATCCCCCATCGCGCTCACGGAGAACTTAAACATACAATACGGATCGGCATAATAAGTCTTTCGCACGGTCTCGTCATTTGTAAGCCAAAGCTTCGAATCCTCGAGCGATCCGCCTCCAAAACGCTTATTATAGCTGCCAAACGCGACATTGTCAACAAGGGGTGAAAAATGCTTATCGCCCTTTAAAAATTTAATGACCTCGATGAGCGCAAGACCTATTCCCGCCGCGGGATTCGAGCCGCCAGTTCCCATTACAATAAGCTTATCGGGGCAAACGAATCTCTCCGAGGCAAGACGAGCCACGAACGAGCCCATGCTATGTCCCATAAGGCAATACGGCATATTTTCGTTGCCGAATTGCGCTCTTACCGCGTCAGAATACACCTTTACGTCGCGAGCAAGCAGCTCCCAGCCCTTATCCTTTGCTATAAAGCCAAGCTCGGAATCGTCATTTACGGTATTTTTATGGCCGAGATGGTTATATCCGAAGCTGATCCAACCGTCAGACGCCATATCCGTAAGAAATCTATCGTATCTTTCAATATGCTCCGTCATTCCGTGAACAACGTGAAAAAGTCCCTTAATTTCGCCATCGGGCAAATATACGACACCTGCCAGATTATGAACGCCGTCGGACGACGGAACACAGAATATTTTCTTCTCAATCATAATTTATCCCTCTCCTTCGGTAAATTTTCTGCAAGCGGCAACCGCTCTGTGCCAGCCGTCAAGAGAAGCCCTGCGGTCGCTCTCCGACATTATGGGCTCAAAGCTCTTTTTCGCCGACGAAAGTCCCTTTATCTCATCTCTGTCAGTAAAGAATCCAACCGCCAAGCCCGCCAAGAACGCAGCGCCCGCGGCAGTTGCCTCGGGATTTGCCGATCTTTGCACGGTAACACCCGAAAAATCACTTTGCATCTGCATAAGCAGATCATTTGCCGACGCGCCGCCGTCCACCTTCAAAACCGAAATAGTCTTATTTGTATCCGCACCGTACAGAGCCTCGATATCCGCATTCATCGCGGCAATTACGTCCTCCGTCTGATATGCGATAGACTCAAGCGCCGCGCGGATCACGTGATTTTTGCCTGCGCCCGCGGTAAGACCGAAAATGCTTCCTCTCGCGTGCATATCCCAGATAGGCGCGCCCAAGCCGCTGAACGCGGGGACGAGATACACACCCGCGCTATCCTTTACCTTGCGGGCGAAATATTCACTGTCCGAGGAATCGTGGATAAGCTTCAATTCATCGCGCAGCCAACGTATTACCGCACCGCCGACGAAAACGCTGCCCTCAAGGGCATATTCAATAGGGCTTCCCTTCTCGCCCGCGGCAATAGTCGTGAGGAGTCCGCGCTTGCTCCGAACGGCTGTCTCACCCGTGTGAGCGAGCAGAAAGCAACCCGTTCCGTAGGTGTTCTTCGCTTCGCCCGCCTCAAAGCACGTCTGGCCGAAGAGAGCCGACTGCTGATCTCCCGCGATACCCGCGATAGTAAGCTCCGCGCCCATACATTCAAACGCGCCGTATATCTCACTGCTGCTTCTTATCTCAGGCAGAATTTCTTTCGGTATATCAAGCAATTTCAGGATCTCATCATCCCACTCACCCGTGTGGATATTACAAAGCATGGTTCTTGAAGCGTTGGTTCTGTCTGTAACGAAAACCCTGCCTTCGGTAAGCTTCCAGATAAGCCAGGTGTCGACAGTGCCCGCGCACAGCTCTCCTGCCCTCGCCTTCTCTCTTGCGCCCTCAACGTTATCGAGTATCCACTTGATCTTCGTACCGCTGAAGTACGGGTCGAGTCGGAGTCCCGTAGTCTTTCCTATATAGTCGTCATAGCCGTCCGCCGAAAGCCTCTTGCAAATATCCGCGGTTCGTCTGCACTGCCACACTATCGCATTGTATATAGGTCTGCCCGTAATTTTATCCCAAAGAATTACCGTTTCTCTCTGATTCGTAATTCCGACCGCCGCGATCTCATCGGGAGATATTCCGCTTTTCGCAATACATTCCGTGAGCGCGGCATACTGGTTTGCATATATATCCATAGGATCCTGCTCGACCCAGCCGAGCTTGGGATAAATCTGAGGTATCTCGTGCTGCGCCATTGAAATTATGTTGGCTTGCTTATCAAATAATATAGCTCGCGCGCTTGTAGTTCCTTCGTCCAGAGCGAGAACGTATTTTTTCATCTGCCCTTCTCCTTTTATGCATTTATCGGATTCTGCCAGGTTACCGTTTTCCTTAGATATATTGTATCACATTTTTATAAATTCGTCAATCCTTTCATTAAATCGTAACAGTAATTTGTGCGGCGATCCGAGCTTTAAGGTCATATCGCGCATAATGACCAAGAACGCTCAGAAAACAATAAACCCGATAAATTTATACATTTTCCCATCACGTCAACGAGTCGAAAAAAACGAAAATATGTATTGACTTTTTTATATGCATATGATATAATGATAGACAAGAATGTGAATTTTCTCTGAGTTGATTTTTAGGGACGCGAAATTGCCTGCAAATATACCCCCGAAAAATTTTCAAAGAAAAAATTCGCATAATAAAACAACAAAAAAAGAGGGCATGAAAATGAAGAAATTTTTAGCAATCCTTCTCTGCGTATGTATGGTAGTTGCTATCGTTGCATGCAACAAGACAGACGACACAGATAAGGAAACTCCCACAACGGACGCTCCCACAACGGATGCTCCCACAACGGACGCTCCCACAACGGACGCTCCTACGAATCAAGATCCCGACATAAACGAAACACCTATTACAGAAGCTGAATACAAGCTCGGTATGGGTATCGTAGTTAGCCTTGACAGCTCTGCTACAGGCAATGCGCAGGTTGACGCTACGGTTGCCGCAGTTGTTCTCGACGCTGACGGCAAGATCGTTGCTTGCCGCATCGACGCAGTTCAGAACAAGATGAACGTTACTGACGGTGCGGTTGATACATCCGCAACCTTCAAGACGAAGATGGAAAAGGGCGACGAGTACGGCATGGCTGCCGCTGTTAACTACGGTATGGACTGGAACGGCGACGGCGTTGTTAAGGAATGGTACGATCAGGCTAAGGCGTTCGAGGCTTACGTAGTTGGCAAGACAGCTGCCGAGGTAGCTGCTATCGCTACACAGACAGTTGAGGGCGCAGGCTACGTTATCGCCGCTGACGAGGATCTTCTCGCAGCAGGCTGCACGATCCAGATCACAGACTTCAAGGATGCTGTTGCAAAGGCTTGCGAAGACGCTCAGGGTATGACGTTCGCAACATCTGAAGAATTCACACTCGGTGTTGCTGCTACATCCACGGTTGACAGCGCTACGGTTGCTGCTACAGCTGAAGCAAACGGCACGGTTGCTATGTACTCCGACTTCGCTTGCGCAGTTGTAGTTGACGGTAAGATCGTAGCATCTCTCAACGACGCTATCCAGCCTAAGATCACGATCGACGCTGCAGGTGAGATCGTTGAAAAGACGTTCTCTGCTACAAAGCGTGAGCTCAAGGAAGACTACCATATGGCTGCATACGGTCAGTCTATGGACTGGAACGGCGACGGCGTAGTTCTTGAATGGTACCTCCAGAGCGAAGCCTTCTCCAAGCACGTAGTTGGCATGACAGCTGCCGAGGTTGCTGATATGGCTACACAGGTAGTTGATGGCGCAGGTTACGTTATCGCCGCTGACGAGGATCTTCTCGCAGCAGGCTGCACGATCCAGATCACTTCCATGAAGGCTGTTGTTGCTCAGTCTGTAACGAACGCCAGATAATTTTATACTTTATAGGAGACAGAAATTTGAAAATATTCAAATCTCTGCTTTGCCTATGTATTGTTTTGGGGCTGCTCGTCGCTATGACGGGCTGCCCTGAAACTGTGCATAAGGAAGGCGAAAATTCAGGTTCTATTTCAGGTTCTAATTCAAATTCCAATTCAAATTCCACGGAAGAGAGCACAAAGATCGACCCCAAGGGAATGGTGTATTATTCTTTCTTTGATACGGTTTCTTACGTTTATTGCTATGCAAACGACTCGCAGGAGGAGTTTGAAGCAAAATGCGGAGCGGTATCCGATATCCTTAAGGAATATCACCAGCTTTTTGACATTTATTATGAATACACAGGCATAACAAATCTCCGCACCATTAACCTCAATGCAGGCAATGAGGCTATGGTGGTTGACGAGAAGCTGATCGACTTTTTACTGTACGCCAAGGAATTGTACTCTACGACCAAAGGCGAAATGAACATTATGATGGGCTCAGTACTCAAGCTCTGGCATAACTGCCGAGAGAATGCAAGCTCAAGTCCGTCAAATGCAACTATCCCCACGGAGCAGGAGCTTGCTGCAGCAAACGCCTATACGGATATGTCGTTTTTGGAAATTGACGCCGAAAACAACACGGTTCGCATAACAGATCCTAATGCAGCTATTGACGTAGGAGCTCTTGGCAAGGGATACGCTACCGAAAAGGCCGCGGAATATCTTCGCAGCATCGGAGCGGAAAGCTACGTTCTAAACATTGGCGGTAATATCCGCATTATCGGTCACAAGCAGGACGGCTCGGGCTGGAAAACGGGAATTAAAAATCCCGCAGATACTTCGACCTATGCAGCCTATCTTACGCTTGCCGACACCTCTTGCGTTACCTCGGGCGATTACGAAAGATACTACACGGTTCAGGGCAAGAGATATCATCACATTATCGACAAGGATACCTTGATGCCCGCAGAACATTTCAGCTCGGTAACGGTCATCACACAAAACAGCGGCCTCGCAGACGCCCTCTCAACGGCGTTATTCTCTATGAGCTACGAGGAGGGTCTTGCGCTCGTGCAGGAAATAGGAGGCGTTGAGGTTCTGTGGATAAAGAGCGACGGAACTCAATATAAGACTTCGGGACTTTCCGCATTGGAATCCCAAAAATAAACTTAACGTTGAAAATAATTTTAAAAAATATTAAATAAATCAAAAGGAAGGACAAAGGTTGTGAAGAAAGATATTTCATCTTTGCACGTGCCTCACAATAAGCATACTGCGGCATGCGCTCCCGTGCGTATAGAAACGCCCGCGGAAGTTATTTTGCCTATGAATATGCACTCGGGTCACGATGCAGAACCTATCGTTAACGTTGGCGATCACGTAAAGGTTGGCCAGCTTATCGCAAGAGAAGAAGGAAGATTCTCCTCCCCTGTTCACGCAACGGTTTCGGGTACGGTCGTTGAGATCGCTCCCATGGCAACGGCAAGCGGAAGGGACACGGTTGCCATCCGCATTGAAAGCGACGGAAAAATGGAAGTCGCAGAGTCCGTTAAGGCTCCCGAGATCACCGATTGCGCAAGCTTTTTGCAAGCAGTAAGAGACGGCGGCATCGTCGGCCTTGGCGGCGCGGCTTTCCCCACTTGGGCGAAGTTCAACGAGGCGACAAACCCCGACTATAAGGTTGATACCGTTCTTATCAACGCGGCAGAATGCGAGCCTTACATCACAAGCGACCACAGAATGATGCTTGAGCATCCCGAGCTCATTGACGACGGTATTGAGTACCTTCGCAAATATATGAACGAATACCTCGGCAACGCTACCTTCAAGATCTGCGTTGAAACAAACAAGGCGGACGCTATCGAGGTGCTGAAGAAGCAGTTCGAGGGTAAGGATCACGTCGTTATTCACGAGCTGAAGACAATATATCCCCAGGGCGCAAAGCAGGTTATGCTCTACAATGCTACAGGCAGAGTTGCAGTAGCGGGCAGACGTTTCCCCTCCTTCGGCGCGCTCATTATCAACGTTTCCTCCATCGCAAAGATGGCTGAATACCTCAATACAGGTATGCCTCTTGTAGAAAGAATAGTTACGGTAGACGGTCCCGCGGTAGAGACTCCTATGAACCTTATAGCTCCCATCGGTACTCGTATCAGCGAGCTTCTGAAGATCACAGGTCTTAAGTCCGAGCCCGGCAAGGTAGTCGTAGGCGGTCCTATGAACGGTACTGCCATCTGCTCCGTCGACGATCCTATCGTTAAGGTCTCAAACGCGGTTCTCGTATTTGACGAAAAGAGCGCCGTGCTTCCCGAAGCATCCGCTTGTATTAACTGCGGACGCTGCATTGAAAAGTGCCCCGTAGGCATCAGCGTAGCAGAGGTTGACCGCGCTATGAACGTAAAGAATGAGGATCGCCGCGCTAAACTCCTTATTGAAACAGGCGTTCGTCAGTGTGTAGACTGCGCATGCTGCTCTTACGTATGCCCCGCCAACCGTCCTCTTCTTCAAATCAACTGGGACGCTAAGTCCTTCTTAAAGAAATATGCGGCGGCTCAGAAAGAAAGACAGGAGGGTAACAAATAATGGGTAAGCTACACATCTCCTCAACACCTCATATTCACCAGAAGGGCTCGTCAACCCGCAACATTATGCGCGACGTTGTTATTGCTCTTCTCCCCGCTACTCTCGCGGGCATTGTGATCTTCGGTCTCAAGGCCCTCTGGATAGTTCTTACGTGCGTTACAACCGCAGTTCTCTCGGAATTTCTCTTTAATCTCTGCGCTCGCAAGAAGCAGACGATCACAGACCTCTCCGCAGTCGTAACGGGTCTGCTTCTCGCCCTCAACCTCAGCGTAAACGTGCCCCTCTGGCAGTGCGTAATCGGTACCGTTTTCGCTATCGTGGTCGTAAAGGGCTTCTTCGGCGGAATCGGTAAAAATATCGTTAACCCCGCTATCGCCGCAAGAGTATTTATGCTCCTGACGTTCAGCTCAGTAGCTCTTACAGTTCAGATCTCCCCTCTCTTTGACCTTGGCTTTATGGGCGAGGCAGTTCCCGAGATCGCCGCAGGCGCAACACCTCTCGCTTCTCTTAACGGCGGTGTTGAAGCAGCCGCAGGCGCACCTACCCTGCTTCAGCTTTTAGTGGGCACACACGGCGGCACGATAGGTGAAACGTGCGCTATCGCTCTTCTCATCGGCTTCGTATATCTCGTAGCCCGCAAGGTTATTAAGTGGTACGTTCCCGCGTCCTACGTAGCGACGGTATTCCTTTGCTACTTCTGCTTCGGCGGCTTTAACGCTACGTTTGCTCTCCAGCACGTTCTCGCGGGCGGTCTCCTGCTCGGCGCGATCTTTATGGCTACCGACTACGTTACGACTCCCAACACAAAGTGGGGACGAGTTATTTTCTGCGTAGGCGCAGGTCTTCTTACGTTCGCGATCAGACAGTTCGGCACATATCCCGAGGGCGTTTCGATCGCAATACTCACCATGAACCTTCTTACTCCCTTCATTTCCGATTGGACAAGAAAGAAAACGTTGGGAGGTATTAAGTAATGAAAAGGCTTTTAATAACATTCGCAATACTTCTCGTTATCTTAGCAATTTTCGGCGGCGCCGCATGTGCTCTTAACCTTTACACGGGCCCTATTATAGAGGCGCACAATGCAGGCGCGGCAAACGACCGTCTCAATATGGTTATGGAGGGCGGCGCAGGCTACAAGGATATCACGTCTACCCTTGGGGAGCTTCCCTCAAGCGTAGTTAAGGTACACGAGGAAATAAACGGACTCGGTTACGTTATCGAGGCTACCGCTACCTCTCAGTACACGGGCGACACTCCTATGGATATTCTCATCGCTGTTGATGCTTCGGGTAAAATCTGCGGCATTAAGCTCGTAGATCATTCCGAATCCCTCATTTTCGGGTCAGATTATCCCGACACGTATATTGGTAAGGACTCCGCTCTCTCAGGCGTAGAGCTTTTCGCGGGAAGCACATTCTCCTCCGGGGCATTCAAGAGTGCAGTTGAAGAGGCTATGGGCGTTCTTATCACAAACGATCTCATCAAGGCGGGCGTAAAGTCTGCCGAGCAGATCCTCACTGAAATGATCCCCACAGTTGCTCCCGAGCTTTCAAGCGCTCAGAAGAGCGAGGGTAAGGGCGACGTTATAACAGTATTCAAGGCAACGAGCAGCTCGGCTTATATTATTGCGGACGGCGAGAGCTTCTATCTTGCAGTTATGGCCGCAGACGGCTCCTGCAAGGTCTACGACGTTGAAGCTAATGACGTTACGACGTCCAAGACAGACGTAGTTAATAAGGCTACTGCTTACGCTGCAAGCGCGGCAAACGAGCGTCTTAACGCGGTTCTCCCCGATGCTGCGGGCTTTGAAGAGATCACATCCACGCTTACAAATCTTCCCGCAAGCGTTCTCAAGGTTCACAAGGAAACCTCGGGTCTTGGCTTTGCTATCGAAATTGCCGCTGTCGGCTACAACAAGGACGCTCCCATGGACGTTGTTCTCGGTGTTGACGCGGAGGGTAAGATAGTAGAGGTTAAGATTTACGGCTACAACGATACTCCCTCCTTCGATATAACACAGAAGGATCCCACGTACCTTGATTCTTATAAGGGTCAGGATTCCACGCTTGCAGACGTTGGTATAGTCGCAGGCTCTACAATTTCTTCCACAGGCTTTAAGACGGCGATCTCCGAGGCTATGGCGATGCTCGCAGAAAACGAGCTTATCAAGGCAGGCGTTAAGTCCGACGCCCAGATACTTGAGGAAATGATTCCCACGGTTGCCACTGGCTTTACAAAGCTTGTTGAAGCAACGGCTTCGGGTAATATTCAGAAGGCATTCAAGGCTGAAAACGGCACGGGCTTCGCTTATATCATTACCGAAGGCGATGCAAGCTACCTTGCGGTTGTAAACGCTATGGACGTATGCAAGGTATACGACGTTGACGGCGCTGACGTAACCGCTGCTCACGCTTCTGTCGCTGCCGAGGCTACGGCTGACGCATCCGCAAAGCAGACCGACTACCTTGACGATCTTACGGCAAAGGTTGAAAAGATGATGGACGGCGCTACGGATATAACGGCTGTTGAGCTTGATACGTTCAACACGGTCGTTTCCGCGGTTAAGTTCACAGTCGACGGCGCAGAATACTACGGCTTCTACTCCAGAAGCATAGGCTTCCACCAGATGGACGTTTTCGTAGTTATTGATGCAAACGGCGCAATTGCAAAGCTTGATGCCAAGCAGTTCATCTTTGAGGAAGAATACTTCTTTACATTCGCAGGTATGCCCGACGGTTACCGAAACGGCTTTATTGGTATTACAGAGGACACATGGACGGGAGATGAAGCTATCATCGCTACGGCTACTATGACGTCCAATGCAATTAAGCAGTCCACGACAGATGCATTCGCATCCTTTGATTCTATAAAGAACGGAGGAGGAAAGTAATGAAAAAGAATCATCCCGTTTATCTTCTCAGAGGCACTCCCTCTGCTCTCCTCGTTATCGGCGCAGGCTTCGTTATGGCGTCAAGCTCCGATATCCGCGCGGCTCTCGGTATGGGCGTTGCGGTGCTTCTCTCGATGCTCCTCACCTCTATCGTAGTTTCCGCTATTCACAAATTTATTCCCGCTTATGCAAAAATGCCCGCTTATCTTATGATAATTACAGGCTTTGTTACACTTATTTCCATGCTTATGCAGGCAATTTGCCCCGCAGTGGTTGATATGCTCGGCGTACACCTTGCGGCTCTTGCGGTAAGCGCGGTCGTTTACCGCGACGCTGAAGAGATCGCAGACCACAACGGCGAGGGAACCTCGATTAAGACAGCGCTCATCACAGGCGTATTCTTCACAGTCGTTATGACTATATGCGCGGTTATCAGAGAGGTTCTCGGAAACGCTTCATTCTGGGGCAAGCCCATTGAATTCCTTGAGCCCTACAAGATCTCCGCTCTCGCCGGCGCGTTCGGCGGATATCTCGTTCTCGCGATCGTTCTTGCCGTTATCAACAAGATCACGGGGCTTCACAAGCACGAGCACACAGAGGATAAGGAGGATAATTGCTAATGGATATCAAAATTATTCTCGGAATACTTCTCGCAGGAATTCTCAATAACAACTATGCCCTGCTCCACTTCCTTGGCACAGGCGCAGTCGTAGAAAACGAGCGCCCCACAAAGAAGTCACTCACACTCGGCCTGGGAACGACGATCGTTATGGTGCTCTGCACTCTTATCACCTGGCCTCTCAACAAGTATCTTCTCGCGAAGGTTCCTTACCTTCAGACAATGGCGTTCGTGCTCGTTGTTCTCGTAGTTGTTGCAATCCTTCGCCTCATAGGCAAGAAGGTCCTCGACAGCTACTGCCACACTGACTTCGTTAAGTTCGCGATAAACGGCGCAGTTCTCGGTCTCTGCATTCACAACACGGAGCTTGGCTTCGCGGAAGCTATCGTAACCGCTGTTGCAGTCGGTATCGGCTTTATGCTCACTATGACAGTATTCGCAAAGCTCAAGGACGTTCCCGTTGACGAGGATGCGATCCCCGCTCCCTTCCGCGGACTTCCCATCGCGCTCCTGACGGCGGGTATGATCGCTCTGGCGCTCCTCGCGCTTAACTTCAAGTTCTGATGAAAAAAAGAGATTTTATCCTCATAGGCGCTATCCTGCTTGCGATCATCGTTTTGTCTGCCGTCGTTCTTCTGACCAAGAAGGACGGAGCCTACGTAATCGTTCAGGTAAACGGCGAGGAGGTCGCAAAATACTATTTATCGGAGGATGGCGAGTACGAGCTCAACGGAGGCACGAATGTTCTCCGTATTGAGAACGGTCAGGCTTACCTTACAGACGCCAACTGTCCCGATCACCTCTGTGTCAAGCAAGGCAAGATCGATCAGACGGGCGAAACGATCACTTGCTTACCGAACAGGCTTACGGTTACGGTTTACGGCGCAGGAGAGCCCGAGGTGGATCTTATAAGCTGACAAATTTCAAAGAAAGGATTTTAGTATGAAAACGAAAAAGGTTGCATTTATTGGACTGTCCATCGCGCTCGCTATGATCCTTTCTTTTGTTGAAAGCCAGATTCCCGCGCTGGTGGCGATCCCCGGCATTAAGGTCGGTCTTCCCAATCTCGTTATAGTATTTCTTTTGTACAGAGTCGGTTGGAAGGAGACGGTTGCGGTAAGCCTGATACGTATTCTGTTAGTTTCAATACTCTTCGGAAACGTTCAGACGCTGTGGTTCAGTCTCGCAGGCGCGGTTCTCAGCCTTGCGGGAATGATACTTCTGAAAAAGACGAATTGGTTTTCCTGCATTACCGTCAGCATTATCGGCGGTATTCTCCACAACATCGGACAGATAATCGCGGCTTGTATCTTTACACAGACACCGCAGATAGCCCTCTACCTCCCCGTTCTGCTTATAAGCGGTACGGTTGCGGGCGCAGTTATCGGACTTATCTCGGGAATGCTTGTCAAGCGTCTTGAAAAGTGGAAATTCTGATTTCAAAAAATAAAGACGGTCATCACTTCAAAATGTGATGACCGTCTTTATTTTTAATATTATTCAGCGAAAAATTCAACAACGTCGTTTGCAAGTCTGTCGGGGCAATCCACCATAGGTGAGTGTCCGCAGTTCTCATAAGGCAAAAGCTTTGCCAGGGAGCCGAGCGCATTATAATTATCGAGCACCATATAATCGGGAACTACGACGTCACGCTCGCCCATCGTAAGAGCCACGGGGCACGTAATATTCTTGATAGTGCCGTCGCCCGCGCCGTAAGGCGTATATTCGTCGGACATATTGAGAGTCGCGAGCGCCCAGTCGAGATCCACGATATTTCTCTGCTTCATAGTTTCCGAAATCCAGAGGTCGCTCTGTTCTCTTGTCGGCTTATTTACAGTATAGATAGTCACATCCCAGATAGACGCCATCATAGCGCTGTCGCCCTTCTCAAAAATACGGATCATGGGCGCTACCTGCATAGGATCCTCCGCCATAGCCTCCTTGGACTCGTAGGGCTTGCCTGTGGACTTATAATTTTCCTTTTGATACAAAGGATAACCCTTAAGCCCCGCGCCCTCGATATCAAAGAATTTCTTCACTCTGTCGGGATGATTTGCGCAAAGACGGAGCGCAACTCCGCCGCCGTTCGACCAACCAACGAGATAATATGAGTCAATTCCGAGAGCCTCTGTGAAGAGATGAACGTCCTCTGCAAGCTCTGCGAGAGTGTCAAATCTCTGATTATAAGTAGAGTCACCAAAGCCGCGAAGATCAAGCGCTACACATCTGTATTTATCCTTGATACGGGAAATAAGCGGCTCGTAATGAACCGAGGAGGACATATTGCCGTGTATCATAAGCACGACGTCGCCCGCGCCCTCGTCGAGATAAGCGATAGTTTCATTACCAATAGATATAAATTTCTTTTCCATATTGATCTCCAAAATCAAATTTTAATTTTTTCACGCGTCAGATTTATAAAGCCGAGAGTCAACGCCGCAAACGACGAGGGATCCTCGTACATGCTCGCGTGTCCCGAGCCGTTTATAGTAACGTAGGAGCTACCCTTAATGCCCTGATGGAGCAATATCTGCTCGGTCGGAGGAACGAGTCCGTCCTCGGACGCCGAAATAATAAGCGTGGGAGCCTTGATTTCCGAAAGTCTATCCGAAAAATCGTAATCGCGCGAGCTGTCTGTCAATCGAATAAGGCTTTCCTGCACGTCGCGGCGGGAAAAATACGCCGTCAAGATTTCTTCCCTTTTTTCCATCCACGCGTATTCTCTCTCGAAAAATCCCGTGGAGTAAATTACGGGAATAGTAGTGAGATAATAGGAATACCCGTTGCCCGTCTTTGCGACCTCATTCCAGCCGTCGCCGATCTTACGAAGCCAATCCGACGTACGAGCCGCAGTGTTCGCGAGCACGAGTCTATTGACCTTCTCGGGATACCTTACCGCAAGCTGAACGGCAACCTCGCCGCCGTACGAGATACCCATAACGCTTACTCTGTCATAAGGGAGAATATCAACGAGAGCTGCTAAAAGTCGCACCTGAATATCGTGGGTATAGCTTTCAGTCATACGCTCACTCTGTCCCTGATCGAGAAAATCCACGAGAATCGCCACGTTATTTCTCGAAAAGTCGGGAATAAACGGTGTCCAGCTATTCGTGGACATCATAATACCGTTGAGCACGAGAAAAGGCTCGCCGCTCTCTCCGTGTATCTCGTAATGTACCTTTTTTCCTTCAAATATAAACTCTGCCATATTATTCTACGATAATGCCGAGAGCCTTAGCTTCTGCCAAGATCTGCTCTCTGAACTTGGGATGAGCTACCGAAATTATGCGCTTTGCGCGTTCAGCGATACTTGTACCGCGAAGCGCTACGCAGCCGTATTCTGTAACGAGGTAGTCAACGTCGTTTCTGGAAAGTGAAACTGCCGCGCCTGCCTTGAGCTGACAAACGATTTTGGACGTTTCAACTCTCTCGCCCGTTGCGGGGTCCTTTACCATCGCTGTTGAATAGAGCGCGATAATGGATCTGCCGTTCTTGGACTTCTGCGCGCCGACAGCAGTGTCGGACTGACCGCCCGTACCCGAAAACTGTACCGAGCCGATGGATTCGGAAGCGCACTGACCCGTTATATCAACCTCGAGGGTCGTATTGATAGAAACCTGATTATCGTTCTGCATAATGGTGTAAGGATCGTTTACGTATCCGCCGTCGAGGATCTCAACCGCGG
Source organism: uncultured Clostridium sp. (assembly GCA_964567085.1). Classification (GTDB taxonomy): domain Bacteria; phylum Bacillota; class Clostridia; order Oscillospirales; family CAG-272; genus SVTX01. The sequence goes on along the minus strand of CAZMKU010000004.1, from coordinate 26,542 downwards.
GGTTATCGTCGATAAAGTCGTAAAGCTCCTTCGTACCCATAGCGAACGCGGCAACCATCTTGCCGTTATTTATCTGCTTGCACTTGCCGTTGATAACACCTGCCTTCGCAAGCTTGACCATACCGCTTGTAAGCATTTCGGTATGAACACCGAGATTCTTTTTGCCGTAAAGGCTTGCCGCAACGGCATTAGGAATACCGCCGATGCCTAGCTGGATGCAGTCGCCGTCGTTGATCATATCAGCGATAAGCTTACCGATAGCAAGATCCTTTTCGTTAGGCTCTACGTCAGCGATCTCGGGCATAGGATAATCGACCTCAACGAGATAATCAACGTCGTCTACATGGAGCTGAACGTCACCGAAGGTTCTGGGGGCATTGGGATTGATCTCGAGGATAACCGTCTTTGCCTTTCTTATCATCTGCATTTCATAAGTATTGGACAGAGAAAGAGATACGTAGCCGTGCTTGTCGGGCATGGACGCGATACCAACGTAAATGTCGGGCTCGCGATAGAAAAGTCTCTTCTTTGCCGCAAGATGCAGGTGGTTGGGGATAAAGGAAACGTTACCGTTCTTGTGCGCCTTACGAAGCACGGGAGTATAGAACCAGCCCTCCGTCGTAAAGGACTCCTTATACTCGGGATTAACAATAAACTCGTATGCGCCCATTGGCAGACAGTTAGATACGAGGACGCCCTTCACCTTGTCTGCGATCGTGTGAAGATTGGTCATAAATTCTCTGCCCTCTGCAGAACCAAGACCCGTTACGATGTAATCACCGCTCTTTACCGCTGCAAGAGCTTCTTGAATTGATACGCGTTTTGCCATTTTTATGTCTCCTTTTACTTAAAATATTTTCTATATATCAGTCGCCCGAGGGCGAAATTATCGTCAAAGTTAAAAAATATACGTAAATTTATAATAATTCGTCAAAATCCCCCGCCCCGCGTGGGCGGGGGATTCGTTTAAGCGCTTAAACAAAAGTCATTTTGTGAGAATGAATAAATTTTTCCCTATCCTCTCGCCCCACGGCGAGAGGATAATATTTAATTATTCAGAATATTGATTTTCAACTGAAAATTTTGTGTGATCTTAAATCAGATTACTTAAGAAGCTCTCTGTATTCCTCGATGGATGTGAGAGTGTGAACCGTTGTGCTGGATGCGGAATGATATGCTCCACCGTTGAAAGCATACAGATCAAAGAACTGAGAAAGCGCGAAGGAGCTAACACCTGCTCTGAGACCGTTAGCAAAGCTGATCTTATCAGCCATAGCGATCTGGAATTCCTGAGATTCCATAACCGTAACGAGGTTAGCTCTGGAGAGAGCCTTGCCCGATGCTTCGAGAGCCTCCATAGCCTGGCAGAAGAGGTCACCTGCGATATAGCCTGCGAGCGCGTATGCATCGTAGCTCATTGCGAATGCTGTTGTAGGATCAACCGTAAGAGCGTAGTTGTAAATGTCGTTAGCAACTGCCCAGTATTCTTCGTTAAAGCCTGCTACGCCCGTGCCGCCGTTATCAAGACCGAATGCTGCATATACGCTGTAAAGCGCGGATGTTTCATCCTTGTAAACGTATGTTGTGGACGTAATGTCAAGCCATGCCTGAGAGTAGATAGCCATTGTGGAGAATATCTGCTCATATGCCTGAAGCATTACCGTTGTGGAGGAATCGTTAAATACTGCTGTGGAAGCGTTGTTATAGGATGTAAGAACCTTGCAGTAATAAGCGGAGTCAGCCATTGTTGTGAGAGCAGTTAAGAAGTCTGTACCGATAACCGTAAGAACTACTACGTCACAGCCTGCAGACTTGAGCGCGTTAACAGCGCCTGTATAGTCAGCGGAAGCAACCTCCTGGTAAACGATATTTGTAAGGTTCGACTGCTCTGCCTCTGCCTTGATACCCGAAAGGAGTGCCTGAGAAGCTTCGTTGGAGTTGGAGATAACGCCAACCTTCGTTGCGCCAAGACCGCCGAGAGCATTACCTTCCTCGTCTGCTGCGGGAGCAAACGCGCGGAGAATAAGCATTCTACCCTCTGTTACGTTCAAGGGCTGTACGGGGAATATACCTCTGTCGCCAACTGTGGAAGCAGCCTCGTTGAGAAGAGAGCCGTTACCAGCCGCAGCGTAGATCATAGGAATTTCCTCGTCCTTGAGTGTATCGAGAGTTGCGTCAACTGCGTAAGAGCCAAAGTGACCAACGATTGCGAATACCTCGTCTTCATAAATGAGCTTGTCGAGAAGGGATACGGAGTTTGTAGCAACGCCGCCGTCATCGTAGTGCTTGAGAGCGATCTTCATACCGTTGTAGCCACCTTCTGCATTGTACTTTGCAAAAGCAGCCTCAATACCAAGGTTGAAGGGACCGCCGATCGTTGCGAGCGCGCCTGTCGTACCTGCGGTATTACCTACCCAGATAGTGTCGTCTGTGATACCCAAAAGATCATCGGGCTCGTCAGTTTCGATAATGGGAAGATCAACTGTACCGCCGCTTGTGCCCGTACCGTCTCCCGAGCCTGTTACGTCACCGCCGGGCGCCTGAGTGGAGCCTTCTCCATCGTTGACGTCATCTTCGGGAAGAGCGCATCCTACAAAGCTAAAGCAAAGGGCAAATGCGAGTAAAATGGCCAAAAGCTTAGAAATAGAGTTTTTCATATGTTTTTCTCCTTTTTATAAGTTTTTGTGTAAAAGCTTTTTTCATTTAATCATTTCTCACCAAATGATGCAAATGTTTCGAAGATTTGTGGGGCGAGGCGCTTTTATTGCGCCGTCGCCGCGTTTTTATCGCGTTTAGTGTCCGCCGAGATAAGCCGCGATAAGTCGCTCATCGTTTATAAGCTCCGACGCCTTGCCCTGCATGCTTATTTTACCAAGCTCCAGAACGTAGGCGTAGTCGGCGATCTTCAGGGTTGCCAGAGCATTCTGCTCTACTATAAGAACCGTAGTTCCCTCTTCCTTGATCTTTGTCAAGGTATTGAAAATGTCCTTTATAAGCAAGGGCGCAAGTCCCAGTGATGGCTCGTCGAGGATGAGAAGCTTGGGGCTGCCCATAAGAGCTCTGCCTATCGCGAGCATCTGCTGCTCACCGCCCGAAAGAGTCGAGGACTGCTGCTTTGCTCTCTCACGAAGTCTGGGGAAAAGCGTGTAAACACGCTCCAGATTGCGGGAAAGCTCGGTTTTGCTTTTAACATTGTATGCGCCAACACGAAGATTTTCCTCAACGGTAAGACCTGCGAGAACGAATCTTCCCTCGGGAGATTGCATAATTCCCTGCTTTGCGACCTTATGCGCAGGCTTTCCTGCGATATTTACGCCATCAAAGAGAATTTCTCCCGAAGCGGGCTTTAGTAATCCCGATACTACCTTCAAAAGAGAGGTCTTTCCCGCGCCGTTTGCGCCGAGAATTGCAACTATCTGACCCTCCTTCACCTCAAGGTCAACGCCCTTGAGCGCGGCGATCGGCCCGTAATTAAGCTTTAAGTCGGTTATTTTAAGAAGTTCGTTCATTATTCGTCCTCCTCTACGCCGAGATAAGCCTCTTGTACGGCTTTGTTCTTCTGGATTTCCTCGGGAGTGCCGATTGCGAGCATCTGTCCGAAGGATATTGCGCACACGGTATCGCATACGCTCATTACAAGACCCATATCGTGTTCAACGAGAAGGATCGTTACACCAAACTCGTCACGGATCTTGCGAATAGTTTCGGTAAGCTCACGGGTTTCAGAATCGTTAAGACCCGCCGCGGGCTCATCCATAATTATAAGCTTGGCGTCAGCCATAAGCGCTCTCGCTATCTCGACCTTCTTCAGAATTCCGTAAGGAAGTCCAAATGCAAGCCAATTTGCGTAGGACTCGATACCCATAAACTTCAATATCTTCATCGCCTTTGCGCGAAGAAGCTTTTCTTCCTTATTCAGCATAGGCAAGCCGAGCGCGTGAACCAAAAGGTTTGAACGGTAGGATCTCGTGCTTGCAACGAGAAGGTTTTCGAGAACCGATATCTCCTTTACAAGCTCGATGTTCTGGAAGGTGCGTCCGATACCCTGGAGAATTATATCGTGAACCTTAAATTTGCGAAGATCAACGACCTCGCCGTACTTATTTTCGAAATACACATCTCCGCCCGTTGCATCATAGAAACGGGTGATACAGTTGAATACCGTGGTTTTACCTGCGCCGTTAGGGCCGATAAGACCGAATATCTCACCCTTCTTAACGTCGAAGGTGAGATCGTCAACGGCACGAAGACCGCCGAAATACATTTTAAGTCCGCTCACAGACAAAAGCACGTCATCGGGAAGCGCCTTCGTTACCTTCTGCTTGCTTCTTACGTATTCGATGGAGTCGGAAACCTTGGAAAGCTTTTTGCCAAGACGGAGCATATCCCTTTCAAGCTGCTCCTCATAGCCTTTTGTAAGCGCCGCCTCAAGAGCATTATACTCCTCGGCCAGCTCAGCTGACAAAACGTCATATTTTGCTGAATCTGACACGGGATTTCGAGAAAGAAAGAGTTCCTTGCCGTCTTGAAGCTTTCCCACGTACTCAGCTCTCTTATTGATAAGCTCGTTGTACTTAAAATTCAACTCGTCAAGAATGGACGAATAATCCCTGCCTGACTTGATAGCGCTGAAAATTGCCTTTGCCGCTTTATGATTTACCGCTCTGTGCGAGAGATATTTCTTTGTATCATAAGCCTGAAGCTTCTCCTGCATAACACCATCGGCGTATTCGTTTTTATCACACGCGCGGTAAGCCGCAGAACCAAGCTTCTTATTTGCTTTATAAATAAATTTATCAAGCTTTTTCTGCTTTTTCTGACCGTACTTTTCAGAAAGAGAATCCATCTCTATCTTTATCCAGTCATGCTTCTGTCGAAGACTTATTGCGCGGGAAGCCGTAGCGGGAATGATCTTATCCAAGGTCCTTGCCATATCGAGCCTCCCTCCGCTTCATACGAAGCTTTTTGATTTTTCCGCGAAGCTCAACGAGGAGCTGCGCAAGTCCACCGGGATAGAACATAACAACAAGTATTACGAGAATACCCGAGATGAACGTGATAATAACGGGGTTTTTCTGCAGAAATTCAACACGGTTGAAGATAACCGTCTGCATTCCGTACATAACGAACGAGCCGAATACTGCGCCCCATATTGATTTGTAGCCGCCTATTATGACCGCGGCCAGAATATTAAGCGAGGTAATAAGAGCGTAGAAGCCGTTACCGTCACTTGCCATAGCGGATCTCTGTGTGATTATGAGCATTGCGCCCGAGAGAGCCGCGTACATCGTACAAATAACGAACGCCATAAGTCTGTACTTGAGAAGGCTGATACCCATAGCCTGCGCAGCCGCCGTTGAATTCTTCATAGCAAGCATCGCTCTTCCCGTCGGACTGTTGATCAGATTATGAGTAATTATCATAATGATAACCAAAACGAGACCGACAATAAATATCGCGTGCTTTCTTTCAAGCTTGAAGCCCGTGAGGATACCGAAATTCGAAATTTTGATTCTGTCCTCTATAACCATATAGAGATTTCGCAGTATCTCCGAAAGACCGAGAGTCAGAATAACCAGATATATTCCCTCAATTCTGAGCGAAATAAATCCTACGATTATGCCAATGACCGCCGCCACCAGAAGCGCAACAACGATCGCCAATCCAAAGCGCATACGGCCAAGCTGTACTACGTAATAAACAGCGTACGTTCCTATTCCTATAAATCCGCCCGTGCCGAGCGATGCCAAGCCCGAGTATCCCATAAGCAGACAGAAGCCTACTGCCGCAATAGCGTACGAGAAGGTGATGGCAAATGCCGAGCCCCACGAATAAGGAATTATTTTGGGAATTATCTTTTCTATCGAAAGATAACCCACCGCCCATATGAGCACTAAGAAAAACAGAAAATGAATTGTGGAATTTGAAATGAATTTTTTGAGCCTCGAGCCGAAGGTGTCGCCCTTCTCTCCCGTTTTACCAAGGAGGGCGTATCTTTTTTCTAAAAATTTATTCATAGAATCACACCTTCCTTGCTATCTTCTTGCCGAAGATGCCCTGCGGCTTAAAGAAGATTATGATAAGAGCAATCGCATAAACGATAACCATCGACCAACCCGTGAGCTCGGGCTTTCCGATCACGTTTACAAAGTACTGCACCAAATTATTTGCCAGAGGGATCATAAGTGCCGCGATAACGGGGCCGTAGAACGTGCCGAAGCCGCCAAGAATTCCCGCTAAGAACGCAAATACCTGATAGTTGGTCATATAATATACGTTCATTCCCGCGCCGTTTGACGCGTTGATAACTGCAGCAAGTGCGCCGATTGCGCCCGCAAGTCCCCAGGAGATCGCCGTAATTACGTGCGTATTGATTCCCATCATTCCCGCAACGTATTCGTTGGATGCGGTCGCTCTTACCGCGAGGCCCCATTTACTGAAGCGCAGAAGCAAGAACACCGCCGCGATAACCGCCACGCTGATTCCAAGGCACAAAAGCGCGTTTTTCGTAACCGTTACGATCTCTCCCGAAACCTCAAAGCTTACGTTTCCTTCAATAAACTTCGGTATCGACGGATTTGATATCTTGAATATCAGCGGAACAGCGCCAACAACGATGGATATAAGTCCCATTGTGATGATCTGCTTTCCGAGGGCGTTTACGTAACGTCCGCGTCTGAAGATACCAACGTCGATGAGCACCGCGATCAGCATAGAGACAACTATGCCGATGGGAAGCGCAACCCAAATGGAAAGTCCTCGGGTTATCATCGCATCCGCCACCGCGTACGCTCCGAACGCGGAAATTACGCCCTGAGCGAAATTCGTGGTGAAGGATGTTTTGAATATCATCGTAATGGCAAGCGTAACAAGCGCAGTAACACACATACCAGATATTGATCCCAATAATGTGTTAAGAAAATATGCCATAAATTAGTTTCCTTTCAAAAAGGATTTTTCCTTTAATTTAATGGATCAACCCCACTTTATAATGTTTGCCGCCCAGGTATATCCTATACCTGCCGCGATCATACATACCGTATCGCCGTCCTTTACCTTACCTTCCTTAAGCGCAAGCTCAAGAGACAAGATCTGGTCGATCTGACCGATATGTCCGTAATTTTCAAGATAGATCGACTGATCCTCGGTAAGACCGAGATCTGCGAGCATCGCCTTGTGACCCGAACGCTTAATGTGAAGGATCGCAAGATAGTCAATGTCCTCGCGAGTCATAGAGGACTTGCGGAGAGCCTCGTCGATGCAGTGATACCAGTTAGGCATCGAAACCGTGTTGAGGAGTCCCTTCATCTTGGGGGAATCCATAAGTCTGAGCATACCGTATTCGGACGCATTTTCTGCCGTTACGGGCTCAAGAATACCGCCAACCTTTGAACCGCAGGTGTGAACTACGGAGCCGTCGGACATAAGATGTGTACCGAGAAGGAGGTTTTTGCCGTAATTCTTCTTGAGAAGGATCGCGCCGCCGCCCGCGCCGAGATTGAACATAAACGAAACGCCGCTGTCCTTATAGTCGATAAAATCACAGTTTCGGTAGCCGCCGCATACGAGAACCGTATTGATCTCGTCGTCAGCGATAAGCATATCCTTTGCGAGCTTCATAGCAGAAACACAAGTGCAGCAACGGTTCTGAACGTCAATGCCCCACGCGTTCTTCGCGCCGATTCTGTCCTGAACGTAACAAGCGGATGTGGTCAAGGGATATTCCTTCCACTCCTCTGTGATACAAAGGATAACGTCGATTTCAAGAGGATCTACGCCCGTATTCTCAAGGCACTTGAGAGCCGCGAGAGCGCCCATTTCCTGCGTACCGTCACAGGCGTCCTTCGAGGGCATATATTTCTGATTGATACCAAGCTTTGCTCTTACGGCATCCTCGCTCCAGACACCGCCCGTCGCGTCGGAAACCTCTTTAGCTGTCATTATATTTTTGGGAAGGTATGTACCTACGCCAACTATACCTACGTTTACCATATTAAACTTTCCCTTTCATTAAAATGTTAAATATAAACTATTTTAGTACGAGCCCGACCGATAAAAACTTTTTAATACAAGGCGAACCGCTGAAAGCGAGGCGACGTCGTAGTCTACCTACGACGAGCCGCTTTCGGGGATCAACGAAGTAGTAAGAAGTTTTTAGAAGGTCAATTAAAGTCTCATACCGCCGTTAACGGAAAGCACGTGTCCCGTTACGTAGGATGCATCGTCGCTTGCCAAGAAGAGAGCCGCCTTTGCGATCTCCTCGGGCTGACCGAGTCTGCCGAGCATCGTAAGTCCCGCGAACTTCTTGAGCAGATCCTCGGGAACTGTCTTCATCATATCTGTCATAATGTAGCCGGGAGCGATAGCGTTAACTCTTACGGGAACGCCCTTTCTTGCAAATTCCTTTGCCCAGGTCTTTGTAAGACCGATAACGCCTGCCTTGGATGCCGCGTAGTTCGCCTGACCGATGTTACCGTATTCGCCAACAACGGAGGAAATATTGATGATGCTACCGCCGCCGATCTCTTCCATATGAGGACCGATGAAGCGAGTGAGATTAAATACGCCCTTGAGGTTAATGTCAATTACGAGATCCCACTGATCGTCCGTCATCTTTCTCGTCATTGCGTCACGAGTAATACCCGCGTTGTTAACGAGAATGTCAATTCTGCCGTACTTCTCTTTTGTATACTCGAAAAGAGCCCGGCAAGCAGAAACGTCTGTTACGTTAAGCTGATAGTATTCTACGTTTTCACATTCATATGTGAGGGGCATCATATCAACTGCGATAACCTTAGCGCCCTCTTTTGCAAATGTCTGCGCCATTTCGCCGCCAAGTCCCTTAGCCGCGCCTGTAATTATTGCTATCTTTCCCTGTAATCTCATTTGGTTTCCATCCTTTCAGCATTTAATCAATTATTTCAAATTTTTAAGAATTACCGCCGTACCCATACCGCCGCCGATGCAGAGAGAAGCGAGACCGTATGTCTTGCCGCTCTTCTTGAGCTCGTGAGCCAGGGTTACTATAATTCTGTTACCCGAAGCGCCAACGGGATGACCGAGCGCGATCGCGCCGCCGTTTACGTTGCAACGGGAGAGGATCTCATCCTCGCTCTCGCCGTGCTCCTCGGATAAGAGCTTAACTACGCCGAGCGACTGAGCCGCAAAGGCCTCGTTAAGCTCGAGAAGCTGGATATCGGAGAGCTTCATTCCCGCATTCTTGAGGGCATTTCTTACTGCGGGAACGGGACCGAGTCCCATTACCTGCGGATCAACACCGCCCTGTCCGATTCCAACGATCTCCGCCATGGGAGAAAGATTATACCTTTCAACCGCTTCCTCACTCGCAAGGACAACGAAGCTTGCGCCGTCGTTTATACCCGAAGCGTTGCCTGCAGTTACGCTTCCGTCTGCCTTGAATGCGGGACGAAGAGTTGAGAGTTTTTCATAAGTTGTTGTGCGATTGATGTATTCGTCGTTTTCAAACACGAATTCCTTCTTACCCTGCTTTACGGTAATAGGAACGATCTCATCCTTGAACTTGCCCGCATCCTGCGCGGCAATCGCCTTCGTCTGCGAATTTATCGCGAATCTGTCCTGCGCCTCGCGGCTGATACCGTATTTCTCAACGATATTTTCCGCCGTGATGCCCATATGCTGACCACTGTAAGCATCTGTCAAGGAATCGTAGATCATATGGTCGATAAGCTTCATATCTCCCATCTTTGCGCCCCAGCGTGTTTTACCGGGAACGAGGAAAGGAGCTCCGCTCATAATTTCAGTACCGCCCGCAGCCACAAGACCTGCCGCTCCCGCCTTAATTGACAGAACCGCATTCATAACTGCCTTCATACCGCTTCCGCATACCATATTGAGAGAATACGCGGGAATTTCAACGGGTACGCCCGCGCCGATAGCCACCTGTCTGCCGGGGCCCTGCTTTGCGCCTGCGGGAAGAACGTTACCAACGATAACCTCATCAAGCCATTCAGGAGAAACCCCGCCTTCTTCAAGTGCGGCTGCAAGAACTTTTGATCCGACGTATGCGGGAGATAAATCCTTCAGAGATCCGAGCATACTTCCGATCGCGCTTCTCTTCGCGCTCACTAAATACACTTTTTTCATTGTTTGACTCCTTTATATAATTAATATTGTAGATTTTAAGCTCAAAAATCAGAGCAGCTTTTCGATATTTTTCATTACTGCCGCTGCGTCTGATACGATACCGAGATTTGCTACCTTGAAAATAGGCGCGTTCTTATCGGTATTTACCGCAACGATATATTCGGATTCCTCCATACCTGCGAGGTGCTGGATAGCTCCGCTGATGCCGAACGCGAGATAAGCCTCGGGGCGAACCGTCTTACCCGTCTGACCCACCTGTGAGCAATGATCCATAACGCCCGCGTCAACGAGAGCGCGCGATGCCGCAACCGAACCGCCGAGCTTATTTGCAAGCGTATATGCGGGAGATACGTCCTTAACACCTCTGCCGCAAGCCACGAGAAGCTTTGCGTCCTCGATATTTGCAGCGCACTGAATGGATCTTACCTCTTCAACGACCGTAACCGCAAATCTGGATTCGTCAAAGTCAACGCTCTCACAAATGATCTCGCCGACTCTTGTGTCGTCTCTCTCAAGCTTCTTCATAACGCCCGGACGAACCGTCGACATCTGAGGACGGTGATCGGGACAGATGATCGTCGCAAAGAGGTTACCGCCAAATGCGGGACGAGTCATAAAGAGATTTCCCTCCTCGTCCATTTCAAGCTTCGTGCAGTCAGCCGTAAGACCTGTCTTGAGTCTTGCGGAAAGTCTGGGAGCGAGATCTCGTCCTATGCTTGTCGCACCGAACAAGATAACCGAGGGCTCATATTTTTTAGAGAGAGCCGTGATCGCCTGAGCGTAAGGCTCTGTAACAAATTTCTGAAGTCTTTCGTCGTCAACAACGTGAACCTCGTCAGCGCCGTGCGCTACAAGATCGCCTGCCTTGTCCGTAACGTTGTGGCCAAGCAGAGCCGCGCAAACCTTCTCGCCCGTCTTCTCGGCAAGCTCGCGCGCAACGCCTAAAAGCTCGAGAGCAACCGACTGTATCTCGCCATCTCTCTGCTCACAGAATACCCAAATATTCTTTGTCATAATGCGCACCTCCTTAAATCAGATGACGCGACTTAAGTGCGTCAACGATAGTCTTTGCTGCGGTCTCGGGATCAAGCTCGAGAGTTTCAATGGTCTTGTCAAACTGCTTTGTAGCCGTTGACTTAACCTTCGTGGGCGAGCCCTTGAGACCGATGTCTGCAAGATTGAGATTTTCCGCCAAGTCGGCGTAGGTAATTATTCCTATTTCCTTCTTGTCCTGATCAACTATGTCCCATACGTTCATATATCTGGGCTTGTCAAGTGTGGAAAGAACGGTAACGAGACACTTTCCCTTCACCTCGAGTGTCTGATATCTGTCCTCAAACTGACGCTTTACGATAAGCACCTCACGGTCTGCATCATAATCTATAGCCGCCGCGTAAGTGATCTGAGGAACGCCGAGATGCTCGGCGATCTGAGGACCAACCTGTGCCGTGTCGCCGTCGATAGCCTGACGTCCGCAGAAAACGATGTCGGGCTCGAGCTTCTTTACTGCCGCCGCGATAATTGTTGAGGTCGCAAGCGTATCACTTCCCGCAAATGCTCTGTCAGTCAAAAGGTACGCGTCGTCAGCGCCCATAGCAAGCGCCTCGCGGAGAGCTTTTTCCGCCTGCGCGGGACCCATTGTAAGAACTGTAACCGTTGCGCCGTGCTTTTCCTTTAACTGAAGCGCCGCCTCGATAGCCGTCTTGTCGTCGGGGTTTATGATACTCGGAACTCCGTCGCGCTTAAGCGTATTTGTAACGGGGTCTATTTTAATTTCTGTCGTGTTGGGGACCTGCTTAATACATACAATAATTTTCATTCGTCTAACCTCACTTCTTCAAAAGTGCGCCCGAGATTACCATTCTCTGAACCTCGCTCGTTCCCTCGTAGATCTCCGTGATCTTGGCGTCGCGCATCATTCTTTCAACGGGATATTCACGTGTATAGCCGTAACCGCCGTGAAGCTGTACGCACTTCGTCGTAACCTCCATAGCCGTTTCTGCCGCGAAAAGCTTTGCCTGCGCCGCGTTCACGGAAACTGTGGGAAGCTTGTTCTGCTTGGCGTTCGTAGCAACCTCTACAAGACACTTCGCGGCCGCGATCTTTGTTGCCAGATCTGCTAACACAAACTGTGTATTCTGGAACTGCGCGATGCTTCTGCCGAACTGCTTTCTGGACTTAACGTAAGCAACAGTTGCGTCAAGCGCGCCCTCTGCGATACCGAGCGCCTGCGCAGCAATACCGATTCGTCCGCCGTCAAGCGTCTTCATAGCTATTTTAAAACCGTCGCCGCGACGGCCGAGAAGATTTTCCTTCGGAACCTTTACGTTTTCAAATATAAGCTCGCAGGTGGACGAGCCGCGGATACCCATCTTCTTTTCCTTCTTACCAACCGAGAAGCCCTCGAATGCGGACTCAACGATGAAAGCGGACATCTCGGGTCCCTTGGGGCCCTTGCCTGTTACCGCGATAATTATGTAAGTGGAAGCATATCCCGCGTTCGTAATGAATATCTTACTGCCGTTCATAAGATAATGATCGTCCATTTCAACGGCAACCGTCTGCTGATTGGAAGCATCCGTGCCCGCATTGGGCTCTGTAAGACCGAAAGCACCGAGCTTTCTACCGCTCGCGAGATCGGGAAGATACTTTCTTCTCTGCTCCTCTGTGCCGTATTCCAAAATAGGAGCGGCGCAAAGAGACGTATGAGCCGAGAGGATTACGCCCGTAGTACCGCAATGCTTGGAAAGCTCCTCAACTGCGGAAATGTACATAGGGTAGTCACCGCCTGCTCCGCCGTATTCACGGGGGATAATAATTCCCATAAGTCCGAGCTTTGCCATTTTTTCCACGGTCTCAATCGGGAATCTCTCCTCCTCGTCAACCTCCTGAGCCAGAGGCTTCACCTCAGTCTCAGCAAAATCCTTTATCATCTGCGCAAACAGAGTTGATTTATAGTCTGCCATATTTCCTCCTATTATCTTAACCGTTGAACTTTACGGTAGCAACGCCGCTGATAACTGTCTTTCCGTCCTGATTAACACACGTTGTGTTAAGCTTGATTATCTTCTTGTCCTCACGGATCTCCGCGATCTCTACCTCTGCGGTAACGTCGTCGCCGAGATATACGGGAGCTGTGAAGCGAAGCTCCTGACCGAGATAAATTGTGCCCGGGCCGGGAAGCTTGTTAGCAAGAACCGCCGAGATAAGTCCCGAGGTAAGAATACCGTGTACGATCCTCTTGCCAAAAACAGTTTCCTTGGCATACGCGTCGCTCATATGAATGGGATTCACGTCAAGGCTTATGCCCGCGAATGCCGTTACGTCAGCAGCTGTAAAAGTCTTCTGTACCGACGCCTTTTGTCCAACCTTAAGTTCTTCGAATTTCATAATATTTGCCTCCGTTTTTTGATATGAATAATGTTCATATTTTTCTACTTATATTATATAACTTTTTGCTCAATTTGTCAATATCCAACTACATAAAGTTTAAAATTTTTATTTTTATGTGCAAATTGACCAAAATTTCCCAAATTCTATTGCAAAAAATAAATTATTATGGTATACTTTTTGTAAGATTTGATATGAAAGGTAAAATTATGACCAAAAAGAACTTCGACATGAAGCATCCGAGTCCTCCGAAGACCAAGGTCGGGCTCTCAAAAATGAATAAACTCATCGAGTCTGCCGAGGAGCTTTTCACAAAAAACGGCTTCTATCAGACCTCAATTGCCGACATTTGCAGGAAGGCTGAAACCGCCGTCGGTACGTTCTATATATACTTCGAATCCAAGACGGATATTTATCACTATATGATGAAATCCTACGAGGCAGACATAAAAAAGCATCTGGCAGATGCGATCGAGAATTGCACGACCCGATACGAAAAGGAGCGCGAGGGTATCAAGAGCTTTATAAAATACGCGGTTAACAATCCCAACGTCTACAATATTATCTGGGGAAGCCTTTCGGTTGACAAGCAGTTGTTTGTAAGCTACTACGAATCCTTCTCGAAGGCATACGCTCACGCGCTCACCTCCGACAAAGACGAGATGCGCGACATTGACGCTACGGCGATCGCATATATGCTTATGGGAATGTCAAACTTTTTGGGGCTTCGCGCGCTTTTTGAAAATATGAGCGAGGAGGACATCGACAAAATGATCGATGAGTCCCTTATGCCCGCGCTATCAGACGGAATCTTCAGCAAAACAGAATAAAAACAAAGCAAGCTATAGCGTGATACTCTTAACGGAGTATCACGCTATAGCCTACTTTTTGTTATTGCTTTTTGGGGAGCGTAACCGTAAAGGAATTAACGCCGTCAGCACAGCTGACGTGTATTTGTCCGCGATGAAGCTCCACTATTCTTTTTACGATGGCAAGTCCGATACCGTTGCCGTCGGTCGATCTCGACTCGTCACCCTGATAGAATTTATTGAATATCTTTTCCCTTATATCCGACGGTATCTCGTCTCCCGTGTTACTTATCCTGACCGAAAGATCATTCTTACCCTCCGATACCACGAGCTCGACTATTCCGCCGTTTTCCGTAAACTTAATAGCGTTGTCAATAAGGTTTATCCAAACCTGCTTTAGAAGCTCGTCGTTAGCTTCGATCGTATATTCATCAAAATCCAGCCGCAGATCAATTTCCTTCTTCGTCCATTTTCCTTCAAGCAAAAGCACCGCCGAGCGCACCTGCTCGGAAAGGTTGAAGGGCGTAACATCGGTCAGAATCTTCTGACTTTCAACCTTGTTAAGATTGAGCACGTTGGTCGCCATAGACGAAAGCCGCATAGATTCCTCGCGAATAGCCCGAACGTACTGTCGCCTCTGCTCCTCGGTAAGATCTCCCCTCTCAAGCAGATTCGCAAAGCCCGCGATGGACACGATCGGAGTCTTGAATTCATGAGAAAAATCGTTAATAAAGCCGCTTCTGAGCAGCTCGGTGTTTTCAAGCTCCGAAGCCATGGTATTAAAGCTCGTTGAAAGCTCCTTTATAGCGGGATGAGTGGACAGAGCGTTACCGAACTCAAGCCTCGTTTTGAAATCTCCCGCCGCCAAACGATTCATTTTATTGATAATATCGTTTACGGGCTTGAGCGGAATTCTGCTGCTGAAAAATGCTATAAGCCCTCCGAGAATAAGACTTACGAGCGATGCGAAAACAACTATCGTCTCAAGCTTGAGCTCTCCTCCGATGTCAACGAAAACGCCCGCCATACCAAGCAGCCAAACTCCAAGCCACGTAAGCAACAGGGCCGCCGAAATTATACCGAAAACAAAAAGCGACACAAGCAACGTCAACGACGTTCTCGAGGGTTTCTCCTTTATCTTCTTTAAGCTCAACGCGGACTTTTTCTTTTCTCTTTTTTCTCTTTTTTCTCTTTTTTCTATTCTTTCTGTTCGCTTTTGCCTCATTCCCTCTTCACCGCCTTATAACCAAGCCCGCGAACCGACTCGATCTCAAATTCTCTCCAGTCCTCAAATCGCTTTCTGAGTCTGCCGATATGAACGGTAACCGTCTCCCAGCCCGTCTCACTGTCAGCTCCCCAGATCTCATCCATAAGCTGAATACGGGTAAATATCTTTCCAGGGTAAGAAAGAAGCTTGTACAGGAGCAAGAATTCCTTCTGCGGAAGCTCCTGAACCTCGTCGCCTCGCGTAACAGTAAGCGAATCGTAATCAATTACGACGTTGCCTATGATGATCTTGCGCTCACTCGCTATTCTCGCTCTGCGAAGAAGCGCTTTTATACGGAAAAGCATTTCCTCCTCGTCGATAGGCTTTGTCATATAGTCGTCAGTTCCCGCCGCAAAGCCGAGGTGCTTGTCGCGCGGAAGCTGCTTTGCTGAAACCATAAGAATAGGCAGATTCTCGTCACATTCGCGAAGAGTTCTTGTTAATTCGTACCCGTTTATCTCGGGCATCATAACGTCAACTATGACAAGGTCGATGTGCTCCCTATCCATTATCTCGAGAGCCCTCGCGCCGTTTTCGGCAAGGCTGACGGTATAACCGTTCGATACAAGCACCGCCTCAAGATAAAGTCTTATGTTTTTATCATCGTCCGCCACTAAAATATGAAACATTTTACACCTCTGAACCGTTATCTTTCTTTATATAAATATTCTATCACAAAATTATCATTTAGTCAAAACAATTCTTACAAAAAGACTGAAAAAATGACAAAATCCACCAAAATATCCTATTTTTCGTTTAGTTTCAGTTTAGATTTGATTGATATACTACCGTTAATGACTACAATAGGAGAGCATTGAAATGAAATACTACGCATTATACAATCCGCTCGCAGGAAACGGAGCCGCCGAGGGTGCGGCAGATTCCCTTATGGACAAGCTTTCTGCGGAGATCATCAAGTGCGACGTTACGAAAATTCAGAGCTACGAGGAATTTTTCGCAAATATTTGCGAGGACGACGCAGTAATTATCTGCGGCGGCGACGGAACGATCAATCGCTTTATCAACGACACCGCAAGCATCAATATCCCCTGCGACATTCTCTATTTTGCGGCAGGCTCGGGTAACGATTTTCTTACCGACCTGGGAAAAACCGTCGAGGACTGTCCCTTCTCCATAAAGAAATACCTTAGTAACCTTCCTACGACGATCGTCAAGGGCAAGGAATATAAGTTTATAAACAACGTAGGCTTCGGTATCGACGGCTACTGCTGCGAGGTTGGTGACAAGCTGAAAGCCGAATCCACGAAGGCGGTCAACTACACCGCAGTCGCTATCAAGGGTCTTCTCTTCCACTACAAGCCCACGAACGCCGTAATCACGGTAGACGGCAAGGAATACACGTTCAAGAAGGTTTGGCTCGCGCCCACAATGAAGGGTCGCTACTACGGTGGCGGAATGATGGCCGCTCCCGAACAGAACAGAATGGATCCTGACGGTGAGCTTTCGGTTATGCTTTTCTACGGCGGCGGAAGACTCGCAACTCTTATGGCTTTCCCCTCTATCTTCAAGGGCGAGCACGTAAAAAAGACAAAGATGGTTAAGATCCTCACAGGAAAGAGCATTTCCGTGAAATTTGACGGACCTCGCGCAGTACAGATAGACGGCGAAACAATTCTCGACGTTACGGAATATAGCGCATACGCAAAGGCTCCCGCAAAGGTAACTGAATAAATCAAAGCAAAAAACGGTTGAGCGGATGCTCAACCGTTTTTTATCGTTTAATTACTTGCTGATAAGATAGTAAACCTTCTTTATGTCGGTCAAGTCGTCATAATCGTGCGCGTAAGCAATAATCTTATCCTCATCGCTTGCAACGTAAATAATAGGAGCCTCGGTTTCAACAAGCTTCGTGCCGTTTGCGGAATAGTAAGTAAACGTAGCTTCCGTGCCGTCTATTTCAGATATGCAATATCCGAATTCTGTGCAGAAGAAGTCGTAATCGCTATCCTCCTCAAACTTGATGATCTCTTTCTGCTTACCGCCGCAGAAGGAAAGCACCGTCGTCGTGTCGTCGTCGTCAACTGCTTCTACGAAAATCGTATTGCCTACAACCGTCCATTCAGCATTGTTGGCGTCAAGGTCATAAACGAGCTTGAAGGAGGTATCGTAAATTGCGCTCTCACCGATTATGTAGCCGTAAGCGGCGGTATAATCAAAGTTCTCGTCAGACGTGATCTTCTTCTGGATCTCACCCTTGGAATTGATAAGCGCAGAGCCGTAAAGCGTATCAACGATATAAAGGTCCTCGGCAATCTTCATCGGAAGCGCAGCAAGCTGACCGTCTATCATCTTGAGAGACTGCTGAACGGAGCCGTTATTGTTCATAAGAACCACATCAGCATTGAATTCGCTGTAATCTATCTTCTTATCCTTGATTCTCCAGATATAAGCAATATTGGCAAAGTCATCCGTGAACGTATTTTCTTCCGATTCAAGATCATCGTCGTGCAAGTAGTAATTGGGGAAAATATACGACACAACGTAGTTGAGGTCTACCGTCCTTTCCTTGCCCTTTACCGTAATGATCTTGCTTACGAGGTCGTACTTAACTCCATCCTCAAGATAGTCGTAGAACATAGCATCCTCTGCAAGCTCAACGGAATACTGAGCAAGAACGTCGCCGCTCTCAAACACGCAAAATCCAACGTAATCCACGTAAGAAGGAGCTGACCACGTAGCAATAACTTCAAATTCCTCGTCGTAGATAACCACAGTCGTCTCATCAACGGAGTAGTAATAATCGTCCCAACCGTAAATATCGTTCAGGGAAACGTTCGCGGGAATGGTCATATTCTTGGAAACCGCGCCTGATTCCACGTCTATGTTATAAAGCGTTCCGTTGATAATAATTAGCTCTTCGGATACGTACGTAGGCTCGCCCTTTTCAAGCTCCTCGTCAATTACAAGGAATTCGAAGCCCGTAGCGTCCATATAAGTCTTCGTAACCGTGTCGATATCTCCGTCAACGAAGGTCGTTTTTACAATAACGCAAACGTCGTATGCGAACGTAACCTCGTAGCTTACGGATTCGGTGCTCTTATAGGTCTTGATAACCGAGTTCTTATCGAAGCTGTAAATAGCCGTCTTGGTCTCATCGTCCTCGGCATCGTACTTTTCGAAAACCGCAAGACCGCTGCGGCTCATTACGAAGTCGTAGCCCTTAAGCTCGGAAACCGTTGTCACCGTCTTATAGTCCTTCTCCTCGAAGCTGTACTCTTCATTGTAGATCTTATTAAGATCTGAAACCTTGCCGCAGGAGCTGAGCGCCATAACGGCAACGAGCGCGAGCGCGATCAACGCTAAAAATTTGATTTTTTTCATAAGCATCCTCTCCTTATTTTTTGTGGGGGATATATCCCCTCAGCTTTATTATAATATAAATACGAAAAAAGTCAATTACCAATTTTATCTGTTTAAGAATTTTTAAGAACTGCGGCGAGCCTTTTGGCTCGCCGCAAGGAGTAAAAGTATGAAATCTATGATAATTGAATTATCACCTGATTATTTTTTCAAGAGCTTTGCGAGTATTCCCTTCTTATCGAGAATTATCCAAGTGATAAGTCCCGCGTTGCCGAGAAGTCCAACGCTGCCGAGAACGATTGCCACAACCGACATTGTGTTGAGCTTCTCGTCCTTTTCCGCCAAAGCCGCGTCAGTCGCTTCAAGAGCCGCCTTGTTGTCAGCGTCTGCCTTCTTGAGAGCCGCGTCTGCATCGCTAAGCGCCGCCTTCGTCTCGTCGAGAGACTTCTGAACCGCGTCGATAGCCGTCTGAAGTGTATTCGTTGCCTCGTCGATTCTGCCCGAAAGCTCATCGTCTGCCGCACCAAGCACAGCCTGTGCTGTTGCGAGCGCGGCGTCAAGCGCGCTTATCTTACCCGCAAGCTGCTTGTCGCCCGCAGCGATGGCATCCTCAAGAGCCTTCTGAGCCGCGTCGAGATTATTCTGAACGTCCTCTATCGCCTGCGCGAGAGCCTTGTCAGCAGCATCGATCTTTTCCGTAAGAGCCGCCTTAAGCTCCGCGTCTCCAAGCTTTGCCGCAGACTTTGCGATTGCCTGGGATGCTCTGATTGCAGACATAAGATCTTCAATAGCCTGTCTTAAAGCCTCCGCGTTCTCCGCGTCAACCTGATCGAGTCTTTCAACCTGTGTATCAAGGTTTTCCTGTACCTTTTCTATATTTTCCTGAAGGATAGCGTCTGCTTCGTCGATCTTCTTCGTAAGAGCCGCTCCAAGCGCATCGTCACCCGCATCAGCGTAAGCCTCAGCCGCCGCCTGAGCAGCCTCTATGGTCGCAGTCAATTCAACTATCGCCTGCGCCAGAGCTTCAGCGTTATCCTTGTCTGCCTGCTTAAGCTCTTTTACTGCCTCGTCAAGCGCATCGCCAAGATCGCTTATCTTCTTATCAAGCGCCGCATCAGCTTCGTCGATCTTCTTCGTAAGAGCCGCTCCAAGCGCTTCGTCACCCGCATCAGCGTAAGCCTCAGCCGCCGCCTGAGCAACCTCTATAGTCGCAGTCAAGTCAACTATCGCCTGCGCCAGAGCATCAGCGTTATCCTTGTCTGCCTGCTTAAGCTCTTTTACTGCCTCGTCAAGCGCATCGCCAAGATCGCTTATCTTCTTATCAAGCGCCGCATCAGCTTCGTCGATCTTCTTCGTAAGAGCCGCTCCAAGCGCGTCGTCGCCGTCAGCTGCCGCCTGCTCAGCCGCCGCCTGAGCAGCCGCGATAGCGCCTTCAAGATCCTCTATTGCCTCAGCGAGCTCTTTTGCATTATCCGTATCTGCCTGATTGAGAGCCGCAATAGCGTTATCAAGATTTGTCTGAACCTGGGTTATTTGTTCGGTATAATCGATCTGACCTATGAAAAGCTCAACCGTATTGGATATACCGATCTCATATTTGCCGCTCTCAGCGAAGCTTCCAACGTATACGTAAACCGTTTCACCCACCGATACGTCGGAGGGAACTGTAAACTTTTCTTCATAAGAGTACTCGAGTGTACCGTTCTGACCTATTTTATATACGTAGCAGTAAGTAGTGGGAAGGCTTGCGGGAGTTGACGTATAGGGGTTGGTAACCGTCATATCGAACACAATGCTCATACCCGGCATTATCGCGGGCGAGGGAGACTCGATAACGATAACGGGAGTCGCCGCCTGCACGTTATGAACTACCGTTTGCGCGGGAAGTGAGTTAAAGTAATCAGCAACCGAGCTATCGGGAGTAAATACCGCCTGGCTGCCCGACCAAGCCCAAGTGCCGCTCACTGTGAGCGAGGAGTTTGTTGCGGCAACGACCTTACCCGTGATGCTCTTGGACTGAGCATCCTCGCCGTAATAGTAAGTTACCGAAGGAGCCGTAGCAACCGAAAGATCAGCCTTTTCAACAGTAAGAGTCGCCGAAGCCGTAACGCCCGCTACTGTAACCGAGCCCGTATACGTACCCGGGTACACGGGTGTTCCCGAGAAGGAGCTATCGCCTGACTTTGTATAAGATACCGTCTGTGTTGTGCCTGCATAAATGCCCGTCAGGCTAACTGCCAGGCTTCTGCCGCTTCCGTTATATTTAACCGTGGAGCTATTGATAGTTACTGTGCCGATCGTGCTGCCGCAATACTTACAAGGAACCGTAATGGTACTGCCGCTGACCGAGCCTGTTTTCGCCTCGCAGGAAACAGACCTTGTCGAGCCGCAAAGGTTACAGGTCGTATCGCAACTATACGTATATGTATGGTTTGAGCATGATATGCTGCCGTTATTTCGTACCGTGCCAACTATGTCAAGATTGCCGTTATTTACGATAGTGCCGTTATTGGTAAGAGTCGCGCCCGCGGGAACGGAAAGCGTCTCGCCGTCAGCAATCGTAAAAGTTGCGCCCGCAGGAACCGTAACGCTGCCCTTTACCTTCCACGTAGAGCCGTCCTTATAGAGGAAGTTATCCAAATAAGTTTCGACCGACGCGGGCCCATGAAGCTTAAAAGTGATGGGAACAGTGGTCACCAGGGTTTGTGTGCCGTTTACAGGATTATAACCATCGCCGCAGTGAACTTCCCCCGTAACAGTCGTATTTCCCGTGATAGTGATCGTAGAGTTACCATAAACCCTTCTCCAGGTAGCTCCTGAACTGCTCCGAGCAACCGCGCCGTAAACATCGGGAACTGTTCCGCCCGTGATCTCAATACTAACGTTCCCTTTAACACCCGCGGCTAAGGATGCCGCCACTCTGTTCGTAACCGTGCCTCCCGTTATCTTAATATAAACACTATTAACCTGACCAAGAGTTAGATCGGTCGTACTCGCAGCCGTGCCTGCACCGATAATATTCATAACCTTTCCGCCCGTCATTGTAATGTATGTATCACCGTCAAAAATAGTGTTTTTAAATCCGCCGTAAATTGAGTACCCTGAAAGGTCGTCGCCTGTCGCGCCGTTGGGGTTTACGTAAACCTTAGTTGAGCCGCTCATATAATAAACCGCCGTGCCGCCACTCGTACCCTCTACAACGTAAATATGTGTTCCATTGCCGAAAATCTGTTCTTGAGACGAATCAATAGATGGCGTCTGTGCCTCGTCCGCCGACACGTCAAGCGCGCCGAGGATCGCGATCGCGAATATCATTACCGCGAGCATAACCGCAACCGTCAATATTTTTCTGAATACTTTCTTTTTTGTCATAATCAAATTCTCCTTATCGAATATATGTAATGCTTGTTTAATTTCAACGCTGTGCGATGGGAAATAATTCCCTATTCGTTTTTTCGATTAAGCTCGCAAAGGCACCGACCGAAAAGGTCGTTTCCTTTCTCAAAGTGAGGACAATGTGAGCAGCTGTCCTCGTCGGGTATCCCCGAATAATGTGGGCACGCAATCTGCATCTCGGTTACGATTCGGTTGCCCTCGTTATCGTACTCGGGGGTCGCCGCAAGATCGGGATATACGGGAACGGGGTCGTTATATCGGCTGTGCCTTTCGTATTCCTCGTAATATCCGTAATAAATATTGAAGCTTTTTCCAAACGCGTCTACGCTTCTGTAGAGCTCGCCTTCCTTATGCTTTCCGTTCACGTTATCCCTCCCTTCTGTTTTACAATAGCATTATAGCATAAGACCTGCGAATTTGTCACTATAAAAAAGGGGGCGTTTTTCGCAATTTTTATTGTGTTTTTGAGGACAAAATCCGCAATGCCGTTTGCGGAAATCGGGCAAAAAATTAAAGCGCGGAAAATCCTTTATGCGTAAGGAATTCCGCGCTTTCGGGCGTATATTTACGGTTTTTTGCCCGCAAATTCGGGGGGAAGGATATTCGCTTTGGCGAATAGTTAGTCTTAAATTATTGTTCGCTTTTGCGAACATTCAAGCAAATTTTACTGTTCGCTTTGGCGAACAGAGGAAAATTTCTTTGAGTTTTTCGTACCTTTATGCTATATAAAAAAAGGCGGAGCAAGCCCCGCCTTACAGTCGTTATGCTTTATATGATCTGCGAGAACTCATTTTCCGAGCAGCTCGCCTTATTCGCTATCTGCGTTATTAAGAATCTTACCATCGATTCCGAAAGGAAAAGCATTTCCGCGATCTGACGCGGCTTGAAGCCAAACGCCTTGAGCTTCGCTATCTCATGCTCTCTCGGTGTCAGGTTAGTCGCTATCTGTCTGTTTCTCACCTGACCCGAAAGCTTCGCCCAGCCAAGACGGTATCTCTCATAAAGCTGCATCACCTCGCGAGCCGCATTCTCGTCAACCAGAATAAGACGCTCCTCAAGCAAGCCGTTAAAGTGTCTTATATACTCGGTGAGAATTCCGTAAAGCTTATCGGGGAGCGCTAATGCAATCGCCTTGTCGATATGCTTTATAGCCTTTTCCCTCTCGCCCGAGTTGTGATAAGCAACAGCGCAGGACATTCGAAGAAATATTTCGGGAATGACCGTGCCGTCAACCACCGCCTGAGTTATAAGCGGCTCGATGGTGTTCGGTATCATTCTCATAAGCGCCAAGCCCTGCACGCCCTCTAACTCAAACTGCCCCGAGGCTATGGCGAACGCCGCCATATAAAGATATTTTACGTAGAATACCTTTGCCGCGGGATGCGCGTCGGCGGGAAGCGCCTCGAAATTGCCTTGTGTGAACCACTCGGGGTAGTCCTTATTATCATATATCGAGCTGTCGATAATCGCCAAGGAAAGCGAGATTATCTCGCGGTCCTCGCTCGTATTACAGGGCGCTTCACAGATATGCTTTTTCGCCTCGTTCCAAAGATTTATATCACCGCGCCAAATTGCGCACTGCGCAAGAAGCATACCGCCGCCAAGTATTGCATAAAATCCTGAATGGGAGGACAGAAAAAATCTCGCCTTCTCATAAACCTTATCTATCTCACCGCGACGGTACGCGATCTGCGCATCGAAAAGCGCGTACGCTTCGGGACGGTTAATTAGCATCTCGGCGCACTCCTCTGCCTCGCCCGCCTTATTATAAAGGCTCGTCATATCGAGAAAGGGGCTCTTTCGAGGCATCGGAAGCTTCTCCTCCTCGGTTCTTCTCGCGTTCGGCAGAATCGCATCAGCGGGGATCATATAAGACTTTCCAAAGCGGTAAGCGCCCTTTATTCTGTCCTGACTGCAGAGTATCTGCACTCGTCTTGTGCTGACTCCCCATTTTTCTGCGGCTTGCTTAACGGTAATGTAATTCATTATGCCCTCCTCTGTTCGCGCTTGCGAACATTCATACCATTATTATATACATATTTTATTCGTTTGTCAAGATTTGTATTGTAGTATAATAAAAAAATTGCTGTTTTTTAGAAAAATTTGAATTTTTTTATTGAAATAGCGGTTTTTTTGTGATATAATTTATTTGAACAAATTTCAGAAAGGAGTCAAAACAATGGCAAAGAAACAGAATAACGAGCTTTTCACTTCTATTCTCTACATCGTAGTAGGTGTGCTTCTTGCAATATTCCCCGAAACAGCAGTTAGCTGGGCTATGACGATCGCAGGCGTTCTCTTCATCGTATCCGGTGTTCTTGACCTTATCAAGAAGAACTGGGCGGGCGGCGCAGTAAGCCTTATCATCGGTATCGCTATTATCACTCTCGGTTGGCTTATCACAGGAATCGTCCTCATCGTTCTCGGTGTACTCATCGCGATCAAGGGTATAATTGCACTTATCAACGTGTTTAAGAAGGAAAAGAAGAGAGCTCTTGATATCGTATTCCCCGTTCTCACAGTAGTTCTCGGTGTCGGTCTCGCATTCGGCGGACTTGCGCACTGGGTACTCGTTATCGCAGGCGTGCTTCTCGCAATCGACGGCGTTATCGGCGTTGTTAGCGCACTCAAGAAGTAATTCCTTACTTAACAAAAATATCCCTCGCTCACGAGCGAGGGATATTTTTTACAGTATTTTCTCCATAACGGTCTTTTGCGGCGCAAATCCGCATTTTTGATAAAACCTATACGCGCTCTCGTTACACGACCAGACGTTAAGCGTAATATTATAGCAGCCGCTCTCTTTTGCATAGTCGAGAACGTAATGATAAAGCGCCAAGCCGATATGCTTGCCTCTTATATTTTCATCAACACACAGATCGTCAATATAAAGACTCCTGATGTCGGTCAGAATATTGTTATCCTTATTCTGCACGAACACACAAAAAGCATATCCAAGAACTTCACCGTCCTCGTCCGCAACGAAAACAGGACGGGAGTCATCGCAAATTATATCTGCAAGCTCGCTATCCGTATATTTTTTAGCACCGCTCTTAAAAATATCGGGTCTGCCGTTATGGTGAATATCAAGCACCTGGCGCAAAAGCTTATTTATTCCGTCAACGTCGTTCTTACGTGCTCTGCGAATTATCATTTTCCATCCCTGCCTTTAATTTATAGATATATTATAGCTCAAATCAATAAAAATTTCAATATGTTTTATTCAACTATTGCGGATTTTTGGGTTTTGTGGTAAAATAGATTTATAAAAAACAGACGCGAGGTGTACTATGGCTTTTTTTGAAATGCAATATTATTCAACACTCCTTAAACGGCACGTTTCTATAAACGTGATCATTCCCGACAGAGCAAAGAACAATCCCGACGAGAAATACAAGACGCTTTACCTTCTCCACGGACTTGGCGACAACCACGCAGGCTGGATGCGCCAGACCTCGATCGAGCGATACGCCGAGGATTTCAATATCGCGGTCGTTATGCCCGCCGTTGAGAGAAGCTGGTACACGGATACCGTCGGCGGTATTCCCTACTTTTCATTTATTTGCGAGGAGCTTACAACCGTAATTCCCAACTTCTTCCGCAATATTTCCACCGAACGCGAGGACGTTATGATCGGCGGTCTTTCAATGGGAGGCTACGGCGCGGTCAAGGCGGCGCTCACTCATCCCGACAAGTTTGGCTCGTGCATCGCGCTTTCGGCTTCAATGGATATTGCAAGCCCTCACAGAGAAAATCTGCTCACAGAATGGCGCGCGATATTCGACCGCGATCTCGAGAGCGTAACTCATCTCCGCGGAACAGATCACGACCTTTACGTTTTGGCTCGCAAGGCGCACGAAAAGGGTATAAAATTTCCGAAAACGTTTATCTGGTGCGGCGAGGACGACAGCTTGCTCGATTCAAGCATACGCTTCCACGAGCTTCTGGAGGAGCTTGACGTTCCTCACAAATTCGCCATAAGCGAGGGCGACCACTCGTGGGAATGGTGGGATAAGCATATCGTAAGCGGCATTAAATACATTCTTGACATAAACGAATAAAAATGAACAGAGAGCGACTGGGTGATGTTCTTAGCGGAGAATTTGAAAATCTTACTAAGTGCGAGCATCGCATTTGACTAGTCAAACACAAAATGGGCTAAGCCCAAACCCGTATAACGGCAGAAAGAGCAAACACGCAAGACCGAAAAATCTTGTATGTCTGCTCTTTTTTC
>CAZMKU010000003.1:0-52419 GCA_964567085.1 uncultured Clostridium sp. | reverse complement strand
GCTTGGTTCCCCACCTGACATGGTTCACAGCTCCCAATTGCGCAAGACCCGCCCGTCAACACAGCAGAATACGACTCGATTCGTAAAGGCTCAACCCTCAATTGCGGGATTCACCCCTGCTGTAGCGGATTTCAGGTACAGGGCTCCGCTGCTTCCCCGGCTAGTATGGCCTTATTTCACAGCACTGCGCTGCATTAATACTTTAATATTATAACAGAAATGCAGTAAACTTTCAAGTCCTTTTTGAAAAATTAACAATATTTTAAAGATATTTCGGGCAAACCAAGCTTCTGATCATATCTTTCTTTCTACAGCACGTATTTATACAAGAAAAAAGACGCCTAAGCCGCAGCTCAAGCGTCGATTTCAGCTTTATTCGGAAAGCTTCATATCACCCTTCTTTATCCAACCGAGCTTTCTCATAATTTCCGAGAAAAGAAGCGAGAGCGCCGCGGGGAGAATGATGCAAACGAGCAAAATTCCAACCCACATGGTTGCAGAGCCATCGCCCGCGTCGATAAGACCGATAGGCCCTACAAGACCGCAAGTACCCATACCTGCCGCAACGCCCGAGCATTTGAGCTTAAATACCATCGTGGAAATAGGGCCTGTAATTGCCGCCGCAAGCGTTGGCGGTATCCAGATTCGAGGATTCTTTACGATATTGCCCATCTGAAGCATTGACGTGCCGAGTCCCTGCGACACGATGCCGCCCCACTTGTTTTCGCGGAAGGATGATACCGCAAAGCCGACCATCTGCGCGCAGCAGCCCGCCGTCGCAGCGCCGCCCGCTAAAAGAAGACCGTCAAGCGTTCCGTTCACCGTAGCCGCAGTTATTGCAGCACTTGAGAAAATACTCGCGCATATAGCCGCGCTCGAGATCGGCAGGGTCAGAATTATACCCATTACCACGGATACGACGATACCCATAAGAAGCGGCTGGAAGGTAGTCGCAGCGGCAATAAACTCGCCGAGGAAATACATAACGTACGAGACCACAGGGCAGAGCGCGAACGCGGCGACAAAGCCTGCCGCATACGTTACGATGGGCGTTACGAGAATGTCGACCTTGGTTTTCTTTGAAACCAACATTCCTATCTCGGCTGCTATAATGACCGCGAAAAATGCGCCCGCAGGGCCTGCAGAATAAAAAATGCCTTCTGCCGTTTTGCTCGTTACTCCCCAAGCGGCGATGAGGTTGTCGTTTACCACAGCCCCCATATCGTTCGCAAGCGCGCCGATGCCCGCGCAGGAGAAAATAACAAGCGGATGCGCTCCGAGCTTGTGCGCGATGGCAACGCCTATCGCCATACCCGTAGCCATTTTCGCGTAGGACGCGACAGTCTGCATAGCATTGGCAATAGCGCCAAGCCCCTCGACGTAGCCCACGTACTTCGCAAGCGTGCTGATGATGGTGCTTATGAGCAAGGATGCGAAAAGTCCCAGAGCCATAGCGCCCATAGCATCAATAAAATAACGGTTAAGATACTTTTTTAAAGCTTTCATACCACTATTTGAGTGAAATACCACTCGCCTCCATATTACTTTAGCTTAAGTATAGCACAAGTATTTCGTCATTTCAAGATAAATTTTTAACATAAATCTATCTTATGCAACAATTTTTTTTGATAATATTGACACAAAAAAGCGCCGTGTCCTTCGAACACGACGCTCAAATTTTAATGACATTCGTACCAAGTGTCGCCAATATTGGCTTCAACCGTAAGCGGAATTGAAAGCTCAACCGCGTTTTCCATTTCGGATTTCAGAATGTTCAGCACCTCGCCCGCGCAGTCTCTTGCCGACTCAACGATAAGCTCGTCGTGTACCTGCAAAATAAGCTTTGCATCAAGACCGCTTTCCTCAAGCTTTTTTGCCACGTTTATCATAGCCTTCTTGATAATATCCGCGCTGCTTCCCTGTATGGGGCTGTTCTTCGCGATACGCTCTCCGAAATTCTTGATATTCTTATTCTGAGCCGCAAGCTCGGGGATATATCTGCGTCTGCCGAGCATCGTCGTAACGTATCCGTCGCGCTTGGCGTCGGCTACTATACTATAAAGATATTTCTCAATAGCGGGATAGCTGCTGAGATAGCTCTGAATATACTCCTTTGCTCTCGCGATCGGGATCTTTAAGTCCTCGGAAAGCGAGAACTCGCCCATTCCGTAAAGTATACCGAAATTTATTGCCTTCGCTCTCTTACGAAGCTCTACGGTCATTTCATCAGGTGTAATTCCGAATACTCTGCAAGCCGTAGCGGTGTGGATATCCTCGCCCGATACAAACGCAGCCTTCATATGCTCGTCGCCCGAAATGTGAGCAAGCACGCGAAGCTCGATCTGGGAATAGTCGGCGTCAATGAGCACCCTTCCCTCACTTGTGGGAATAAAGAATTTTCTGAACTCACGTCCAAGCTCTGTCCTGATCGGAATATTCTGCAAATTCGGATCGGTTGACGAAAGTCTGCCCGTCGCGGTAACCGTCTGCTTGAAGGTGGTGTGTATTTTATGATTGTCGTCCATCACCTTGAGAAGTCCGTCAACGTACGTGCCCTTGAGCTTTGTAACCTGTCTGTAATCAAGTATGTCGTCAATTATGGGATGATACCTGCGAAGCTTTTCAAGCACCTCCGCGCCCGTAGAATATCCCGTCTTGGTCTTCTTGCCCGTCGGGAGCATAAGCCGTTCAAACAGCACCTCGCCAAGCTGCTTTGGTGAGTTGATGTTAAATTCGCCGCCCGCCGCCATAAAAATGCGTTCCTGAAGCTCGTGCGCTATCGTGTCAAGCTGAACGCCGTAGCGTTCAATTCCCTCCTTGTCCACCTTGAAGCCCTCGTTCTCCATATCGCACAATACCGCCGCCAGCGGCATTTCGATATTGAGCAAAAGCTCAAGCTGGGAGCTGTCATAAAGCCTCTTATGGAGCGCTTGGAAAAGTCTGTATTCATAGCAGACCTCGGGGGTGAGCGCATTGAATTCCTCTCCGAGATAGGTAGTTACAAGCCGCTCCAGAGTATACGCGCCCTCGCTTGAATTTTCAACGTACGCGGCGAGGAAAATATCAAAGTAAGCTCCTCTGAAATGCACGCCGAGCGCGTCAAGCTGCTTGTAGACCGCCTTGGAATCAAAGCAAATTATCTTATGACCGTTTAAAAACTCCTCAATTCCCTTCGCGATTTTTGTTTTATATATCACACTTCCGTTGGAAATATACATCGTATCGTCAACGAGGGTAACCGCGCAGCACTCATCCTTTATGCAATCGAGAGCGCCGACGTCCTTAACAAGTATATCAATAGCTTGAGCTCCCCCCTGACATCCCGCGTTTATCACCTCCGGCTCCTTGCAAAAGCGCTTTAAAGCGCCCACAAGGTCGTATTTTAAGAAAAGCTCGCGCGCCTCCGAT
This sequence comes from uncultured Clostridium sp., assembly GCA_964567085.1. Classification (GTDB taxonomy): domain Bacteria; phylum Bacillota; class Clostridia; order Oscillospirales; family CAG-272; genus SVTX01. Next base: position 49,011 of record CAZMKU010000003.1, on the reverse strand, counting down.
TTATTTACACCGTGGTAACGGATATCCGAAAGCTCAATTCCTAAAGGAACGTCGCAGTTTATTCTCGCGAGATCTCTTGATAAAAACGCAAGCTCCCTGTTTTCCGAAAGCTTCGCCTTCACCGAGGGAGTAAGCTTTATATTTTCAATGCTCCCATAAAGGCTATCCATACTGCCAAGCTCCGCGATCAGCTTGAACGCGGTCTTCTCGCCAATGCCCGGAACACCCGGGATGTTGTCCGAGCTGTCACCCATAAGCGCCTTTACGTCAACGTACTGATCGGCATTCACACCGTACTTATTGAAAAACGCGTCGTTGTCAAACGCGACCGTATCGAAATTGGTCGCAAGCAGCACCTTGACTCTGCCCGAGATGAGCTGGAGCGAATCGCGGTCACCCGTCAGAATATAAGCCTCTACGTCATCGGTCTGCTCGGCCATTTTCGCGAGAGTGCCGAGAATATCGTCAGCCTCGTAGCCCGCAAGCTCAAGCACAGAAAAGCCCATAGCGCGACAAATATCCTTTGCCACGGGCATCTGAACGCGAAGATCGTCGGGCATGGGCTTTCTGCCCGCCTTATAATCCGCAAACATTTTATGTCTGAACGTAGGAGCCTTCAGGTCGAACGCGATAGCGCAATAATCGGGAGAAAGCTCATCGAGCTGCTTTGAGATCACGTTTATCATACCGTAAATGGCGTTCGTGGGAAAGCCCTCCTTGTTCGACAGATATCTTATTCCGTAAAACTGTCTGTTAAGTATGCTGTTTCCGTCGATACACAGTAATTTCTTCATAGCGTTTCCTATCTTAAGCGAATTTCAGTAATAATATATAATGATTATAACACACGGCAGCGCCAAATGTCAACCGAAACCGCCAAAATTCAACTCCTCCGCCGCGAATTTTTTTCTTTTGAAAAATTATTTTAAAACGTAAAATTTTTCGCAAAAATGTACACGTTTATTATTGACAAAATTTATGGGTTATGATATAATTATATTAATAATATTCACGTGCAAAAAATAAACAGATGTACGAAATTCAGGAGGAACCACAAATGAAGAAATTAGTTATTCTTTTGGCAGCATTGCTTATACTTTCCGTATCTCTCATCGCTTGCGCAAGCCCCAACGACGATGAAGAAGAAACTTCCAAGACACCCAACGAGATTGTTGACAGCACGGGTGAAGACGAAACAACGGGCGGCGAGGAAACCTCAACAGACGATAATCAGGGTACAGACGAGCCCGAAAAGACATACACCTTTACAGCGCTTGAAGAGTCCGTAAACGTATACGCGCTTACAAATCTCAACCTCCGAGAGCAGCCCAGCTTTGCTGACAGCGTAGCAAAGAAGTCCGTTCCCACGGGCACAGCGCTCATCAAAATCGCAGAAAGCAACGAAACGTCCATCGACTCCAACGATAACGAATACAAGTGGTTCAAGGTTAAGTACGAGGATCAGGAATACTACGTAAAGTCCACACTCGTAACGTCCATTGAAGACCCCGATGACGGCTTTGTTGAAGTAACAAAGACACTTTACGCAAAGGGCAGCTTGAAGGTAAGAGTAGTTCCCTCTATGGAAAATGAGGCTGCAGGCTATATCAATGCGGGCGACGCAGTTAAGATCATCGCCGAAAACACAGCGACAGGCTGGTATAAGATCGAATTCGAAGGCAAGTACACTCCCAAGGGTGAGTATTACGTAACTGCCAATGCGGAGTATTGGTCTGAGACTCCTATTGAAGCTGAAGGTTAATTGAATCCGTAATTTAAAGAAGTCCTCACTCGAGGGCTTCTTTTTTATTTAGTTTTATTGACATATTTTTCCTCATATGTTATAATAGCAGAAGAGCTTGCACTGTAAATTTAACGGAGGGGGGTGGCTTTATGTCAAAATACAGACGTATCGGCGATTTAGTCAGAGCATTTAAATATCCAAGTCAAGATACCTGCATATATGCGTTTTTTGACATAGATCACTTCAATATCGAGGAGTGTAAAATCGATGAGATCGTGAAGATCTGCAAAAAGAACCGCATCGGCTGTATTATCCCCTCGATCTCGGACTCAATCGTTCCCTCTCGCAAGATCTTCGGCTTTTTGCGCGAGTTTTATTCAAGACTTATTACGTCAGCCGAGGAAAACAAGGTCAAGATCGGGCTCAATCTTCAAAGACTGCTTGAGAGATCCTATTTTCTTGACGGCGAGGATTACGATAGCGAAATACTCGCGGGAGTTCTGACGAGACTCGAATATTTCTACGGCTCGTGCGAGCATATCAACAAAAGCTTCGATATGAACAAAACCATGGCTATCACCGCCTACGACGAAATTTTCGGCGAGCGTATAAATCTTACCGACAAGCTCGTCGACGGTGTGCTCGACTATCACTTCCCTGACGGCAACTGGATAGTTAAGCATTACGTTTGCGAGAAGACGGATCCGGAATTCGACAGAGTACCCGACTGCGCAAACAGACTCTCAAAGAGCGATTATACGAAATACATAGATCACGTAATAGAGCTTCTGGGAGATGACGTGAAAAACGCTCTCGGCAAAACTATCTCTCTTATCTACGTTCCCGAGCTTTGCTTTGACGCGCCCAACAGACGCGACTGGGACAGGGGTATTAACGATGAATTTGTGTCTGCTTACGGCTCCGACCCGTCAAGCTATTACGATTCCCTTTACGAGAGCATTGGAGAAATAACCGCCAACGTAAAGAGCCATCTTCTATCGGTACGCGCAAAAATGTTCCGCCACGGCGTTATCGACGCTATCCGCGATTTTGCGGACAGTCACAAAATGGAGCATATATATTCTCTCTGCGAGCCGAAAATGCCCGCTAACGCCTGGCTCTTCGGTGACGCGCTCAAAAACGCGTCGTCCTGCGCGGTGCTCGACAAGGCTTATATGTATGGCTCAAATTCCATAAAGCTCGCCCTTCCCGCGACCGAGAACACTGACGGCAAGCCCGTATTTTGCGACATTTTCCGCGACTACTACAAGCAAAGCGCAGAGATCATCTACAACGAAACTATAAACGCGTATGCGCAAGGCATAAACCGACTTATCGTTCATTCCCCCACAGTAAATGAAATAAGCCGACGAGAAAGAAACATTTATAAAATTAAAGGCGGCCTTCCACGAAGCTTCAGCGACTTTACACGCCGCGCGCAATCCATTCTCTCTATCGGAAAATGCGTTTCGGATATCGCTATTATGTATCCCGTCAATGCAATTCAGGCAAACGTGACCTTCTACCAGAGAAATGAGGGGCGCTTTGAATATCCCCCGTACCAGATTCAGAACGACTATATGACTCTTATGAGTATTCTGTCTGTAAACTGCGCGCAGGACGCGATGTACATTCATCCGGACGACCTTACGGACAATTGCCGCGTGGAGGGAAAGAAGCTCATATTTGATAAAACGGGAATGGAATGCAGAATTCTTTTCCTGCCCGGCTCAAATATCACAAGTCTCGCTATCGCAAAAAAGGTAAAGGAGTTTTACGATGCCGGCGGAACTGTGGTTTCCACTGTTATGCTGCCCAAATACGCCAAGGAATTCAACTTCGGCGAGGGAGAGCCGCGAGGTGAATACAACTTCCTCGGCGAATACGTAAACAAAAACGACTCCGCCCTCTCGGAGATCTTCTCGCATATTTTCGGCAAGGACGCTCTAAACCCGAACATTATACGCCCTTATTATAAAAACACCAACGAAAACGGCGGCTGCGCTTACTTTATTCCTCCCTCGAAAACCTCGGCGGACGGAAGTCTGCACGTTCAACCAAGCCTGATAAAGCAGCTTGTCGAGGAGGCCGATACGCCGCTTGACGTTTATATGACTAATCTGCCGAGGCTTATGAACTCGAACGGATACAACACGACCTTCCACGACTTCAAGAGCTTTGGTATGCACGAGAGCTTCCCCTACGGCGGACTTATAAACAACATTCACAAAACCGTGGACGGACTTGATATTTTCTTCTTCTCGAACACCTCGAGCGAGGAATATAACGGATACGCGTTTATCAAGGGCAAAATGAAGGGGCGCTCTTACAATCCTTACAATAAGAAGCGTGTTTATCTTGATACGAAATACGTAAATTTCAAGGGCTGCGTTTATACGGCGGTCAATATTCATCTGCGCTCGGGTGAATCCCGCTTTATTCTCGGCTCGGTCAAGCATCGGGAGGCAACCGACGGTAACGGCTACCCGAATATCAAGTATCTGGAGTATAATTTCCTGACAGAATAAAAAAGCAAGGCATATTAGCGTGTTATCCATAGCGGAGAACACCTAAAATGCCTTGCTTTTGCTTTTATTTTAGCATATATCCCTTGCCTCTGACCGTGGTGATCAGGCGAATACCAAGGGTATTATCAATTTTCTTTCGCAGGTGGCAGATATAAACATCGCCCATATTACCCGAGTCAAAATTCAAAGCCCTTGCTATTTCGTCTCTCGTCACGACCTGACCCCGCTTGTCGCAAAGCAGACTCAAGACCTTATATTCATATTCGCTCAAAGGAAATTTCATCTCTCCGTACAGCGCCGTCACACTCTCCTTATCCACCGTCAGCTGTCTTGCCTGCGTTTCGTTCTGTCCGCGCCCCTTCATTTCGGAAATGCTGCGAAGCCTTGAAATGTAGGAAAGATAGCCTCCGAGCTTATTATTTGCGACAATGTCGTTATGCGCCGCGCTGTCAAGCGAAAAATATCCCGCGACGATATAGCGAAGATCGGCCATAAGAAACGGGCGGTGCAAAAACGCCGAGCATTTGTAAAAATCACGATAATATTCGGGGGTATCATTACGCGACCAGCCTATAACGAGCGCGGAATTCTCCTCCGCCTCTCCACTTGTTTTCTGCAGATCGACACGCTCATAGCCGTAAAGTATTTCACCGAGCAGACCGTTACCGCAAAAATCAAGATCTGCCAGCACGACCTTTATACCGTCGCTCTCGGGCAGCTGTCCCTCCTCGGAAATAATTTCAAGGGAAATTCTCATATACGAAAGCTCGTGACTGAGCATTCTCGCAAATCTTAAATTGTCACTCAAGATCACGCCTTTAATGCTCATAAGAATTCCTCCTTTTCTTATTCATCTGCCATATTTCCGATATCGTCAAGTATTTTTTTCATTTCGTGCACGTTCTCGGCGCACATAAGCTGATTTCGAAGCGCCGCCGAGCCTCGAATATTCTTCGTATACCACGCCGCGTGCTTTTTGCCGTCAGCCCCCGCGAGATACTCGCCCTTGTATTCTATCATAAGATCAAGATGGCGGATCGCCATATTCATTCTCTCGCGAATGGATATTTGATTTATTTCCTTACCGTCAAGAGCATTTTTCAGTTGTGTAAATATCCACGGATTTCCCGTAGCGCCGCGTCCGACCATAATACCGTCGCAGCGTGTGTAATTAAACATTCTGATGCCATCCTCGGCAAAATTTATATCTCCGTTTCCGACAACGGGGATTTTGAGCGTATCCTTGACCTTGGCGATAATATCAAGGTCAGCACGTCCCGAATACATCTGCTCACGCGTTCTTCCGTGAACGCAAACAAAAGCCGCTCCCGCTTCCTCACAAGCCTGCGCCACCTCAACGGCGTTTACGGTAGATTGAGTAAAGCCCGCGCGTATCTTGACCGTGACAGGCGTGCTCTCGAGAGCTGACACGGTTGCCTTGACAATGTCGTACACAAGCGTAGGATTTTTCATAAGCGCGCTGCCCTCTCCGCAGGACACGACCTTATGCACGGGGCAGCCCATATTTATATCAATTGCCGCAGGCTTACCGACCGATGCAAAGCCGCGATAATTTCCGCTTTCAAGCATTTTAGCCGCCTCCGCCATAAATTCAGGCTCAGAGCCGAATATCTGTATTGCCATAGGCGACTCGCCTGCGGATATTTTGGCGATAGCGGCGGTTTTCATTGTATTTGGATTAGTCTTATTCGTGTTCTGCTCGTAACAGAGCGCCTTTGCGGAAAGCATCTCGCTGACTATCCATTCCGCGCCCGCCTCGCGGCAAAGACGGCGAAAGGAATAGTCCGTAACACCCGCCATAGGTGCTAACATAAGACCGTATTTTAATTCGGTATTACCTATCTTTAAGCTCATATCCGTTCTTTCTTTAGATTTTGTTTTTAATATATTAATTCTAACATTTTATTTAAAAAAAGTCAATATAAACAATTATTTTTTATTGACAACGGAGGTCATATTGTGGTAGAATATATCTAATCGAAATAACAATATCATATACTATATAGAGCATCGGAGGTATTATATGAAAAATTTAGGATATTACAACGGCACGTACGGTCCTCTTGAGGAAATGACCATTCCGTTCAACGACAGAGTTCACTTCTTTGGCGACGGTGTTTACGAATTCTGTATGGTTCGTAACTACAAGATCTTCGCATTTGAGGAGCACATCAACAGAATGTTCCACGGCGCGGAGCTTCTTGACATAAAGATTCCTTACACAAAGCAGGAGATCTACGACATTCTTATGGATCTTATATCCAAGATCGACTCCCCCGACCAGTTCTGCTACTGGCAGATCACTCGCGGAACACACGTAAGAAATCACACTTACCCTGACGATATGAAGGCTAACCTCTGGGTTATTCTCCGCCCCGGCAAGATCAAGGATATGTCAAAGAAGGTGACTGCAATTACAGAGCCCGACAAGAGATTCTACTACTGCAATATCAAGACGTTGAACCTTCTTCCCAGCGTTCTCTATGCGCAGAAGGCTGAAAAGGCAGGCGTTTACGAAACCATTCTCTACCGCGAGGGCGGCAGAGTAACGGAATGCTCGCACGCGAACTGCAACATTATCAACAAGGACGGCGTTTTCCAGACGGCTCCCACGGATGATCTCATTCTCCCCGGTGTTGCTCGCGCTCATCTTCTTGCGGCTTGTAAGGAGCTTGGTATTCCCACGAGCGAGACACCTTACACAGTCGACGATCTTATGGAAGCGCAGGAGATCATTATCTCCTCTACGACAGGCCCATGTATGGTTTGCGGAACTGTTGACGGCAAGGAAGTCGGCGGCAAGGCTCCCGAGAAGATCGAGGCTCTCCAGAGCTACCTTATGAACAAGTATATTGAGGCGACAAATTAAAAAGCAAAGAAGGCGGTTTTATCCGCCTTCTTTATATTTTGTAGAGATCGGCGTCCCCGACGGTGCAAAAAAAAGAAAAAGGATTTCCTTGCGAAAATCCTTTTCTCTATTCTCATAAATAAGTAGAATTAAGCTTCTTCCTTGATGTTGAGAACCTTCTTGCCGCCGTAGAAACCGCAAACCTTGCATACGCAGTGGGGCTTGAGCATTTCGTTACAAGCGGGGTTAGAGCACTTTACAAGTCCGGGAAGTGTGAGCTTGCTGTTGTTGCTTCTTCTCTTATCTCTGCGAGCTGCAGAAACTTTTTTCTTCGGTACTGCCATATTGAAACCTCCTCTCGCACAGGTCACGCCATAGGCGGCACTCTGTTCGATATAAATAAAATTATTTTTAAACTTACGTTAGTCCCGATCTATCGGGAATCGCTCTTTGATTACTCCTCGTCCTTGTCTTCAAGCAGAGATGCCAAAACCGCAAGTCTCGGATCGACCTCTTTAGTAGTGCAATTGCATTTGCCGTACTTCAAGTTCTTTCCACACTTAAAGCAAAGTCCCGGACAATCCTCCGAGCAGAGAATTTTTCTCGGGAAATCAAGGAGGAGCGCTTCTGTCAGCTGCTCGTCGATATCAAGCTTTCCCTTTTCAATTATGACAAACTCGTCTACGTTATCCTCGATCTGCTCCTCTGTAAGAGTTCCCTCCGCGGCAACCGTTCTCTCAAATTCAAGAACGAACTCTCCGCGAGTTTCCTCAAGACATCTGTCGCAGGAAGCGAGAAATTCAAGACGCGTACGCGCCACAAGGTGCATATATCCACCCTCGTCGGTAATATAGCCCGACACGTGCGCATTGTCACAAAATTCAATTCTGTTCATCGGAATGGGAGTCAGGGTGTACTCAAAATTCATACGGTTGATTTCTCCGCGAAGCAGAGGACCCATATCAAGAATCATACACTAAAACTCCTTTCTTTTCATCAAAACACGACCTAAAACATTATATAGTATAAAGTTGATTTTGTCAAGTGGTTTTTGTATTAAAAATGAATTTTTCCTAAAAAAATTTACAATTATTTAACGGACGCCCGTAAGATCGCAAATAACCTCGCCCGCCATTATAAGTCCCATAACCGACGGAACGAACGAAAGACTTGACGGAATGGGCTTTCCGCTCTCACTGTCAATCCCCATATTCTGCCTTGGCTCTTCCTTGGAATACACGACCTTCAGGCTCTTTATTCCCCTCGCCTTAAGCTCGCGGCGAATTATTCTCGAGAGCGGGCACACGCTTGTCTTATAAATATCAGCTACCTCAAAGCGCGTAGGATCAAGCTTATTCCCCGCCCCCATGGCCGAAATTACGGGTACGCCCAAAGCCTTTGCGCGACAAATAATCTCAAGCTTTGCGGAAACCGTATCCACCGCGTCAATCACGTAGTCATACTTCGAAAGATCAATTTGGTCTGCATTCTCGGGAAGGTAGAAAAGCTTGTGCGCAGAGATCTTACAGACAGGGTTTATATCCAGAAGCCGCTCGCGCAAAACATCAACCTTCGGCTTACCGAGCGTTGAATGAAGCGCGATGATCTGACGGTTGAGGTTTGAGACAGAAACCACGTCGCCGTCAACTAAATCTATCTGCCCTACGCCCGCGCGACAAAGCGCCTCGGCGCAAAAGCCGCCGACACCGCCCACGCCGAAAACTATGGCCCTTGCATTATGAAGCTTTTCAATTCCGTCCTCGCCAAGCACACCGACGCCACGGATAAACTGTTCATTTACAAGCATTTTCTCGCTCCTTTGTAAAATCTTAAATATATTGTACCACAAAAATAATAATTTTTCAATATTTGACTTTACAAAAGAGCAAAAAAGTTTTATAATAATAGTAATAAATCTTTTGGGGTCTTATTATGAAAAACAGTAAATTTGATGCGCTCTGTGAAAAAACCGCCGCTGAAAAGCTGATTTTTGACGGCAGGATTATAAGGCTTTTTCACGATAAGGTGGAATTGCCCGACGGTTCTCTCTCGTACCGCGAATACTGCCGACACAACGGCGGAGTTTGCATTCTGCCCGTAACGGACGGCGGCGAAATACTTATGGTAAGACAGTTCCGCTATCCGCACGGAAAAATTACGCTTGAAATTCCCGCAGGCAAGCTTGAAAATAAGGACACAGACCTCTTATCCGCGGCACTTCGGGAGCTGAAAGAGGAAACGGGCGCGGCAACGGCAAACGTCAAGTATCTCGGAGAGATATTTCCCTCACCTGCGATTTTAGACGAGGTAATTCACCTGTTTTTAGCGGAGGATCTGACCCTTGGCGAGAGTCATCCCGACGACGGTGAATTTCTTGAATGCGAGAGAATCCCCTTCGAGGACGCGCTCAAAATGGTTCTGTCGGGCGAGATCCGAGACGCGAAAACACAGATCGCGATACTAAAATATTTTGCAATTAAAAATACGAAATAAAAAGAATTGGAGAACAGAAATGGCTAAAATTATTTGTGTAGGAAGCTGCATGGTTGACATCACAGGATATAGCTCAACTATTCCCACGGGCGGTGAGACCTTGGTGGGCGAATTTCTCAACACCAGCCCTGGCGGAAAGGGCTCAAATCAAGCTATCGCGGCTCATCGGGCGGGCGCTGATGTTTCCCTTATCGCAAAAATAGGCAACGACGCCTTCTCGAGCGTTCTTACGGATTTCTACGCTTCGATAAATATGGACACAAAGTACGTTTACAAAAGTCAGAACGACAAAACGGGTACTGCGCTTATTATGGTCGACACCAAAAACGCGCAAAACAGAATTCTCATCTTCCCGGGCGCAAATCTTGCGCTTACAGCCGCCGACGTTTACGCGGCTGAAGATGAATTCAGCACCGCCGACGTAGTTATCACACAGCTTGAGACCTCGCTTGAGCCTATTATCGCGGCCGCAGAGCTTGCCAAGAAGCACGGCAAGGTATTCGTTCTCAATCCTGCTCCCTACAGAGAAATTCCCGCAGACCTCTGGGAGCTGATCGACTACATAACCCCCAACGAAAGCGAAGCTCGCGAGCTTACCGATATTGAGATCAACGACGTGGACGATGCTCGCCGCGCCGCAGAGGTTCTTCTCTCTCGCGGTGTAAAGAACGTAATTATCACGCTCGGCGTAAACGGCGTTTTCTTCAAGAACGCGGAATACGAAAAGCACGTTGACGCGCTCAAGATGAACGCTATCGACACAACGGGCGCGGGTGATGCCTTCAACGGAGGCTTTATCACAGCTCTTGCTGACGGCAAGTCCATCGAGGACTCGCTCAAATTCGCAACCTGCACCTCCGCCATCTCGGTTACAAGAAAGGGCGCGGCAATTTCAATGCCGAAAAAAGAAGAGATCGAGGAGCTTTACGTAAAAAGCTTTTAACCAAAAAACATCCGCCGTGGACTCCACGGCGGATTTTACTTTTTATTTCAAAATTTTTCTTGAAAATTTGTTGATATTAAAAAGTCCGTAATAATACGTCTTTCCGTCTATCTCCTCGGTATATTTGTCGGTTATCATTATTTCCGTCAGCTCGTCGTAATACTCTCCGAATTCTTCTTCAAGATCTTTGGGGTTTTGATAACCTATTTTTGTTACCTGCTTGATATAGTATTTTCCTTTATACTTAACACAAGGCGTAGCATGAAGATAATCAAACCATTCATCCGTGGAATCAATAATATAATCCCCCTTTTCAACCTCATAAGACCTGAAATATAAATATGATTCATCATAATGTACCGCATCAGCAACATTTATTCCATTTTCAAATTCAGGCGTATAAACAATAAAATGTTCAAATTCGGGAGTTTCAGCTCTTTTTGATACGATATCTTTTACAAACTTAGCCTTATTTATCTGGAATGCTGCGACTAACTGCAATCCGTTATAAGATTCGGTTATATCTTCTTTATCAAAGAATTTGACCCAAGTGTAATTATATTCATTACAACAGCTATATTTTTCATTATGCTCGTGCTCGAGGTCGTGATAAGCACACACAAAATAATAATCCTTTGGATCAAATGCAACGTGCAGAGCTTGCCGTGAACCATTCTTCACACCATCAATTTTTCTCTCCAATCGTCCGTCGCCCGGATTGATTGATGAATGTAAACGGCGTAAATAATCGGATAAACCTATAACTATCTCTTGATCTTTACCTTCTCGTGAAAGCTCAACGGGCTCTTTATTAGTCGTGCCGCACGACGAAAGACATCCAATAAGCATCACGCACACAAGCAGAATCAAAATAAACCTTTTCATAATAAACGCTCCTCTCTTTCTTCGAATTCAACTAAAAACGCGCACAAGCAGAACCGCAAAAAACAGCTCAGCTTGTACGCCCAATATCTCCGATTTTCAGTTATCCTCGTTCAAAATGAAAAGAGCAATCGTATTTTCGCGCAAAGCCGAGCTGTTTTACATTATAGAAAATCATAATTGCACCTCCATTTTTTATTTGGTATAGCTCTTGTTTTTTCTTCTGTCGATATGTCAACTTCGTTGACTCGATATGCTTTCGCTACGCTCAAGCTCGATATATTTGTCGCTACGCTCCAATTCGATATGAGATAAACCCTCGTTTGCGAAGCAAACATATTATAACGTGATCAAATTTTCTATTTATTCAAAAACTTAAATCTATGTCTCAATCTCTTAAAGTAGAACGTAATTATTCTCGTGAGCGCGATGTCGTACACGACGAAAAGCAGCTCGACCATAAGTATTACAGCTACGACCATAGCCGTTCCGAAATTCGTTTCAAAGACCTTATTTACAAGCTCCACGAAATCAAGTCCCGCGCCGTAGGTGATCGTTCCAAAGCCGAAAAGCAATATCGCAAACGCCACATTTCCTATAAGCATTTTTAGTGTCCACGCCAAAGGCTTCTTCAATCGCTCGATCTTCTCCTTAACTATCGCGTAATAGCCAAAGAAAAGGACGTAACACCACGCGCCTATATTTGAGGGTATGAGTATAAGACTCAAAACGCTCGTCACCGCAAAAATAAGCCACGGATAGATCCCGCCAAGCTCAATTACCGCAAAAACACAGATAAACGACGCTATGGCAGCCATGGACAGATCAAGCACCTCAATTACGCCGCCGAGCGCAATTATCGCAACGCTAAGCGCCGAGAGGAGCGCGCCTATCGTAAGATTTTTTAATTTTTTACTTACTCCGCCTCGCATTATTTTCTCCACTTCTTAACGGCAATTACAGCAAAGATCCATACACATAAGCGTAGAACAAATGTCACAGACAGAACAACCGCAGCCGTTTCCGCCCTGATTTGTATCATACCCGCCGCCATAGCTTCCGCCTCTGTAACGAAGATTCTGATAGGTCTGTCTGTATTCCATATTCGAGGGATCCATCGTACACGCCTTCTCTAAAAATCGCTGCGCGTCAACGTAATGTCCCTTCTTTATTGCGATACATCCCGCAAGATAATTCCACTCTGCCGCGCGGTCGCCCTCGTTAACGGAATAAAGCTCCGCCTCAGCTTCCGCGATATTACCGTTGTTTATATTTTTTCTGATGTTGGTATAATTATAGCCGTAGGAATTTGAGCTCTGCTTAGACTGCCCGCCGTAATAATTCTGTCCGCCGCCCGAGCCCTGAGAACCGCCGCTTCTCATTTTCTGGATCTCCTCGTAAGCAGAGTTTACTTCCTTCATCTTCTCCTCTGCCATATCCTTGAGATCGGTGTCCTTGTATTTATCGGGATGATACTTTCTTGCAAGATTACGATAAGCCTTCTTTACTTCATCGTCAGTAGCGCTCGGGTCTACGCCAAGCACCTTGTAAGGGTCTGTATATGCCATTTGCCCTCTCCTTATTTAAGTCAATTACTTTTTAGATTTCTTTTTACAGTCACAGGTCAGCCCCAGAGCATCCGACGCGCTCCTCGGCATACCGAGATATAAAATATTATTTATTACGCCCTGCATATCACGGTTTCCGTCGTATTCGATAAGATCAAACGCGGGCTCAAGCGTCGATAACTGAACCTTCAGCGCATCCGCTATAACCGCTCTCTGCTCGTCCGTCGGTATCTCGCCGTCGTAGATTCGCAAAAACGGATTAAAGCGGCTCTTTTCTTTATCTTCCTCGCAATCGTCTGCCGCATCGACCATATAAACCCATTTGCCTAAATTGTAGCCAATGCTCCGAAGTATCTTCTGCTGATTCCCCTCCGTACCGAACGAGGCGATCTCTGCGAGCAGCTCACCGAATATCTCGGCGGGAATATCTACGCTTGGAATCTTGCCGTACTGCTCAAAGTCAGACAGCTCCGCAAGCTTTTCCCTGACAAACGCGTCAAGCTCGCGCAGCTTCTCCGTAGGATATCCGCCGCAAGAAAGCTTACTCTCTTTAGCCTTAACAGCTCGGCGCCGCCCGATTGCCATAAAGGGTCGCGCAGCTTTTGCCGCAAGTCTTTTTCTGCCCTTCTCGTCGCAAATATCATCAAGACACTTGCCGTACGACAAAATACTCGTAGCGTAAGCGCAATATTCAAGCTCTGCATTCATTACGACGTATGGATGCCTTTTAATTGGATGCACGATACATCTGCCGCGACGGAGCTCGGGATAATTTTTCATTACCGCCATTCTTACCGCCGCCAAAAATGCCACGTCGTAGCTGAGCGTCAGCCTCGAGCACTGACCCGTGCATTTTCCCTGAGCCTTGCAAAGTCCGCAATAAATTGCTCTGTAATATTCCTTTTCCCTGACCTTTAGCTCAGGTATTTCAGCCTTAACGTAACCGAACATTATTGCCTCCTTCATCTCAATTTTTAAGCACATCATATAACATCCCAATATATGATACTATAAAAATCCCCAAGTTGCAAGAATATTTTGTAAATATTTGTGAACTAAATTAACATTTATCAAAAATTTATAAATTTATTGACATAAAAAGCTTTGTTTGATATAATTATATTTATACAAATGAAATTCAGGAAAGGAAAGCTATGAGGGTAACGGGTATTATTTGCGAATACAATCCAATACATAACGGCCATATCCGTCAGATAGAATACGCGAAGGCCTCGGGCGCTGACGCCGTCGTATGCGTTATGAGCGGCAATTTCACACAGCGCGGCGAGCTTGCGATTGCCGACAAATACACTCGCGCGAGGGCGGCTATCACGGCGGGCGCTGACGTAGCGCTCGAGCTCCCATTTCCTTTCTCATCAATGTCTGCCGAGTTTTTCGCAAGAGCGGGAGTTTATATTCTCGCAAATCTCGGAGTCGACACTATCTGCTTCGGTCACGAGTGCGAGGATATAAATATTCTTTACCGCGCGGCTGATATTATCACAAGCGAGGATTTTATCGACACTCTTTATAGGAAAAACGCCCTCGGTAACGCCAAGAGCTTTTTTGACGCACTTCGAAATATATCGGAAATTGACTACACGCTCGGCTCGAACGATATTTTGGGCGCGTACTATATTGCCGCGATAAAAAAGCTCTGCCCCGAGATGAGCATTCTCCCCTTGCGTCGCGAGGGCGCGGCATACAACGAGGAAAAGCTTACAGACGGTATTTTGCCGTCGGCAAACGCTATTCGCAACGTAATTGCTGAGGGCGGCTCATTTGCAAATTTGCCCGAAGGAAATATCCCAAACGACGTGCTTGGCATATATATCGAAGCCGAACGGAACGGTTTTGCGCCCGTTTTCCCTTCAACAATATCCCGTGAGATTTTAAGCTTTTTGCGACTCCTCTCACCTGAGGATATTGGGCGCCGAGCGATAGCCTTATCGGGCGGTCAGGGTGTGCTTGACGACGGATGCGGCATCGTAGAACGAATCGTATCTGCTGCGCGAGATACAAATTCTCTTGACGAGATGCTTTGCGCGGCTTACAATTCAAGATTCACGAATTCGAGAATGAACCGCGTTCTTCTGTTCTCACTGCTCGGAGTTTCCGACGCTATGAAGAATGAATATCCCGAATACACTACTCTGCTCGCCTCAAGCCGTCGCGGACGCGAATTCCTTTCTTCCGTAAGGAAAAGCGCGACAATTCAGCTTGTGACGAAGCCTGCCGACGCGCCGCGCGATTCCAAGCAGTTCAAGCTGTCCTCACTCGCGGATATTCTCTACGCCTCCGCAATTCCCGCGAAGGTATCCCCGAATTATTTTACGTATCTTTCCCCCTATATTGAAAATTAAAATTCAGTATTGACACCCGCCGTTCTGTGTGTTATAATATAGAGTGATAAATAGTTTTGAAAGGCTTTGGCTTGATTTTTTCAAGCTGAAAATGGTGATTATAAATGTCCGATACAAAGAAAAAGGTTGAAGGCTCTTATCTTTATTATAAAAACAAGCCCTTGGTGCGCGAGGGCGACACGATCTGCTACGGCGACTTCTCCGAGAAGTGTGTTCTTCTCTTTGAGATCATGTCGTACAACACGGTTGAGGGCGAAGAGGTTCCCGGCGTAGTTTTAGTTCAGGTTCTCTCCTCCGCTGACGGACAGATACTCAAGCAGTCCCAGAAGGAAGGCATGTACGAAGCGTTTACGTACGGCATGTTCTGGTATGAGAAGTTCTTGAACGAAGACTAATATCAAAAAAAGACCGCATCTGCGGTCTTTTCTTATTTCCAAAGAGGAATTTCGTCCTTGAAGGCTTCATAAAATTCGCCGTTTGTAACAAGCACTATATCATCGTGCGAGGTTATAATTTCAAGAAGCTTCTCAAGTCTGTCCCACGCGTTCTCATTGTCAAGCTCGTAAGAATGAGTCCAAGCGTAGAAAAGCATATCAGTCGTACATTCAGCCAGAACGAATTTCTCCGCAAGCTTCAGGCAGCTATCCGACATTATCGAGCAGGTGGGATGCCACTTCAAAAATCTTCTCGGCAAGGTAAATCTGTAATGAGAATTCGCCGCTCTGGCGTACCTTATCGTGGTATGATCCCTTAAAATTTCAATGCTTCTGTCGGTATATTCGGTGTCCCCGCCGGGCCAAGCCATACCAATGGGCGCTACACCGAAGATACCCTCTAAATTCCTTACGTCCTGCATTACCTGATAAACAAAGGTATCAACGTCATTATCGTAATTCTTAAAGGAATGATGCTGCAAGGAATGTGCGGCGATCTCAAAGCCATCGTAAATACCGCCCCTCAGCTCATCCTCGGTAAATCTTATATGAGTAAGCTCGGGATTGCCGAGTCTCTGACCGACCCAACGCCAATTAACACCCAAAAGTCCTGAGTTTATATTGAACGTAGCGCATCGCACGCCGTATTTTTTTAAAATCTCGACAACGCGCCTGTCCTGTGTTATGCCGTCGTCAAAGCTCAACGTAAAATATTTTTTCGGTGTGCCGTCTCGCTTGAGTTCCATTTTTCTCTCCTTGAAATTCATTTAGCTTTATATTCGTCGCGCAATATCGCGCAAACGCCAACGTCACGGTATTTTTCTTTAACGTAAAGGCTCTCGCGGTGTATTCCCTCAAAGGTCATACCCACCTTTTCCATAACTCGCTTGGAAGCGGTGTTTTCCACCATAAATCTGCCCTCTATCCGATTAAGCTCAAGCCTTGAAAACCCAAATTCCATAACGCGCCCGAGCGCCTCCGCCGCAATTCCGCGCCCCCAGAATTCAGGGTTGTAAACGTAGCCTATCTCGGCGCGTCTGTTATGCAGATCAACACTCGTAAAGCCGCAAGTGCCTATCATTTTCCCCGTAGCCTTATCGACCACCGCCCAATCTCGAAAATCCCCCGTTTTATACTTTTTCTGAACGAATTTTATATAATCCAGAGTATAATACTTGTCAGAGTGAGGCGACCAAGTGAGGTATTTGGTTACGTTCGCGTCGCGCGAATATTCGTACATATCCTCGGCGTCGGAGACCATTATCTTGCGCAAAATAAGTCTTTCGGTCTCAAGCGTCGGAATATTTGCAAATATATTTGAAAGCAGGCTTTTTTTCATTTAATTATCTTTCCGTCAAAGTCATAAGTTCAGTTGACAAAATATTCTTTTTATGTTAAAATAGAGGGGTGACGTACACTTAATTATATCTGAATTTTAAGCGTTTGTCAATACTCAAAAAAATTGTGTCGCAAAAACACGAATGCAAAAATTACGCCAAAGAGGTAGAAAATGAAGCTCGATCTGTTAATTAAAAGCCTCAAAAGACGAGGCCTGTATATTCCCGATGGATTTGAAAATCTGAATATCACCTCTGTTTGCCACGACTCCCGCCGTGCCACACCCACCTGCATTTTCGTTTGCAGAAAAGGCGTTGCTGTCGACGGTCACGAATTCGCAAGAGGCGCGTATGCAAACGGCGCGAAGGTATTTGTCGTGGAAAGAGAGATCGACGTGCCGAGCGACTGCGTTATCGTCAAGGTCGATTCCTGCGACGATGCGCTCTTCCGTCTCTCAAGAAAGCTTTTCGACTCTCCCGAGGACAAGATGCGACTTATCGGCATCACGGGAACTAAGGGCAAGACTACCTTGGCGCTCTCGCTTTTCAATCTTTTGAACGGCTACGACAAAAAGTGCGGATATATCGGTACGAACGGCGTTCTTTTTGAAGATCAGGAATATCAAACGCTGAATACCACCCCCGACACGTACGAATTACATAAATATTTGAGAAAAATGCTTGACGCGGGGGTTGACACCTGTGTAATTGAGGTCTCCTCGCAGGCGCTTTGGCAGAACCGCATACGCGGTCTCAAATTCGAGCATTGCATATTCACAAACCTTTACGACGACCATATCGGCGGCTGCGAGCATCCCGATATGGAGCACTACAAGGCGTGCAAGCGCAGACTTTTCACGGACTTTTCACCCAAAAAGGTCATCACTAATCTCGACAGCCGCGAATCAAGCTATATGACCGCGGGCATTGATACGGAGAGCATTATTACCACGTCCGCGAGCGGAAACGAGGAAGCGCACATTTGGGCAAAAAACCCGAGAATTGACAAAAAGGGCGTTATCCCCGGGATCAGATTTGACCTTTGCTTTAACAAAAATAAGCTTGACCTCGATGACAAGCCGAATTTATTTATTCCCACCCCCGGAATTTTCAGCATTGAAAATACGCTTGAGATAATCGCCGAGGCGCTGACTCTCGGCTTGCCGTTAAATTATATTTTGAAATCGCTCTCCACTCTTACGGTTGCGGGCAGATTTGAATTTTTGACTCTAAAAACGAAGCCTCGCGTTCTTTTCTGCATCGACTACGCGCACAACGGAGCGAGTCTGCACAAGGTGCTCTCTTCCCTTCGCGAATATTCGAGCGGACGGATCATCTGCGTTTTCGGCTCGGTCGGCGGCCGCACGTTTATGCGACGCGGCGAGCTCGGGGAGATAGCACGAGACTATGCCGACATTTCGATCATTACCTCGGACAACCCCAATTTTGAGAGCCCGATGAAGATCATAAACGAGATAGCCGAGAAATTTGACGGCTCGGACAAGGAATTCTACAAGGTCGAGGCTCGCGAGGACGCGATAAAGCTCGCATACGAAATAGCCAAGCGCGGCGATACCGTGCTTTTGGCGGGCAAGGGACACGAATCCTATCAGCTCATCTGCGGTGAGAGAATCCCATTCTCCGAAAAGGAAATCTTGCAGAATATAGTCCGTGAGATCGAGTATTCTCCCGTATAAACGACCTATATTTGAGGTATAAAAATGACTACTAAAAAAATTTTAATAAGCGGCGGCTCGCGTGGAATCGGACGTGCTTGCGTTGAGCTTTTCTCCTCGCGCGGACACAAGGTTGCATTTATCTACCGCTCCGACGACAAAAGTGCTGCCGAATGCGCGGACAAAACGGGCGCGTACGCCATCAAGGCAGACGTTTCGGTTCACACAGAAGCGGCAAGAGCGGCTGAGACCGCGATGGAATACTTAGGCGGCATCGACGTTCTTGTAAACAACGCCGGCGTGTCCTTGTGCTCACTTTTTACGGACACCTCATACGAGCAGTGGAAAAATGTAATCGACACGAACCTTTCCTCCGCTTTTTCATTATCACGCGAATGCGCAAAGGAAATGGTAAGAAATCACAGCGGCTCAATAATAAATATAGGCTCTGTCTGGGGCAGATGCGGAGCATCCTGCGAGGTCGCGTACTCGGCTTCAAAGGCGGGGCTTCGCGGCTTAACTCAGGCGCTCGCCAAGGAGCTCGGCCCTTCTGGTATTCGAGTAAATTGCATTGAGCCCGGAGTTATAGACACGGATATGAACGCAGAGCACTCAAAAGAAACCATGGACGCTCTCTGCGACGAGACTCCGCTCTGTAGGATCGGACAACCCCACGAGGTAGCGTCTGCGGTCTGCTTTTTAGCGAGTGACGAGGCTTCGTTTATAACGGGGCAGATAATCGGCGTTGACGGCGGCTTCGCGCTTTAAATTTTACACACGGAGATATACTATGACGGGCAAAGAAATTGCCGAGCGACTTGAGCTCGGCGGCGTTGAAAATTACATATTTGAGGCGAGAATTCTTTGCGAGGAGCTTTTTGGCGTATACTCCGAGGAAAAGGACTACGATTCAGATAAGCTCGTCTCCGCAATTAAGAAGCGTTGCGAGGGCTATCCTCTGCAATACATTCTCGGCAAGTGGTGGTTCTGGGATTGCGAATTTTTTGTTGACGAGAACTGTCTTATCCCACGTGCAGACACCGAGGCGATCGTTGAGAGGGCTATAAAGCTTCTTCCCGATTCGGCTTACTTTGCAGATCTCTGTACGGGAAGCGGCTGTATCGCGATCTCAATATTACACACGCTCAAGGGCTCGCACGCCGACGCGTACGAGCTATACGAGAAAACTCTTGAGATGGCAGTAAAAAACGCCGCTCACAACAACGTAAGCGACCGATTTTGCGCGCATTTAGGCGACGTTCTCTCCCCTACGCTTCTCGGCGACAAAAAATATGACGCGATAATTTCAAATCCGCCATATATTCGAAGCGACGTCGTACCTACGCTTAATACCGACGTGCTCTGCGAGCCGCGCGCGGCTCTCGACGGCGGCGAGGACGGACTTATATTTTACCGCGCAATTCTTGACAATTTCTCGCGCAATCTCGCGGATGGCGGAATGTTTATCTTCGAGATCGGCTACGATCAGGGAGACGACGTAAAAAAGCTTGCGGACGAGCGCGGTATGAGATGCGAGATATTCTCAGACCTTTGCGGAAACACTCGCGGCGCAGTTATTTTTCCTTAATAAATACACTTTTTTCTGCATATTATGTAATCAAAATAACACTCGAAAGGAAATTTTATTTTGAATATTGCGGTTTTAGCGGGAGGCTACTCTCACGAGCGAGACGTATCCTTGACCTCTGCATGTCTTATTGCAAACGCGCTTATCGACGAGGGACACAAGATCTGTCTTTGCGACGTTTATCTTGGCTGTAAAATTAACGGCGATATGTTTAGCGACGTAAAAACCAAATTATATCAGGTTGAAAGCTCAATTCCCGATCTTGATGCCTTAAAGGCTCAAAGCGGAAACGGCGACGCGCTTATTGGAGAAGGCGTCATCGAGCTCTGCAAGATGGCTGACGTTGTCTTTTTAGCGCTTCACGGCTCTATGGGCGAAAACGGTCAGCTTCAGGCGACACTCGACAATTTCGGCATCAAATACACGGGCTCGGGATACGTCGGAAGCCTGCTTGCTATGGACAAGGACATTTCCAAAAAGCTCTTTAAATTCAGCGGAGTTGTAACTCCCGAATGGATAAGATGTGACAAGAATGCCGACGTTGACTGCATCATTGAAAAAATCGGCTTTCCTTGTGTTGTAAAGCCGACCTCCAGCGGCTCAAGCGTTGGAATTTCCTTGGTAGATAACAAGGAGAGCCTCATCTCTGCACTCAAAATCGCGCAAAAATACGAGGACTCAATAATAGTTGAAAAGCAGATCATCGGCAGAGAGTTCACCGTGGGCGTTCTCGACGGCGAGGTTCTTCCCGTCATTGAGATAATCCCGACAGAAGGCTTCTACGACTACGAAAACAAATATCAGGCGGGCAAAACACTCGAAATATGCCCTGCCGATATATCCGATGACCTTAAAGAAAGGCTTTCCGAGCAAGCGCTCCGCGCGTTTGACTCCTTAAGACTCTCGGGCTACGCGAGATTTGACTTTATCGCGGACGAGGACGAAACCACCTTCTGCCTTGAAGCAAACACTCTCCCGGGAATGACACCGACAAGCCTGCTTCCTCAAATGGCAGCGGCTGTCGGCATTTCCTACGGTAAGCTTTGCGAAAAAATTATTGAAACCGCACTTCGCAAAAAATAACAGAATTCTAAAAAAGGACTCTTACATATATGGGAACACATCTCCACGCGGGACACAGACAAAGACTCAAAAAGAGATATGTCGACTTTGGAGTCGAGAATCTCTCCGATCACGAGATACTCGAGCTTATTTTGTTCTACGCGATACCTCAAAGAAATACCAACGACTTGGCTCACGCGCTTATCGACAAATTTGGAAGCCTGCAGGGCGTCCTGTCAGCTGATATTGATTCGCTTCAAAGTGTAAGCGGAATCGCCGAGCATTCCGCTATACTCATTTCTCTTTTGAACGACGTTCAGAGAAAAATACGCCTCTCATCAAACATTGACATTGAGAAGCTTGACTCACTCTCAAGGATCGGCAAATATCTTATGAACTACTACGAGGGCGTAAACGAGGAGCGCGTATCGCTTATGCTTTTCGACAATTCAATGCGACTTATTGATTTCGTCGTAATTTCAAGCGGAAGCGTAAATTCTTCATCGGTGGACTGTCGATCTATCGCGGAGATCTCCCTTCGCAAAAACGCCGCGTGTGTGATCTTGGCGCACAATCATCCAAGCGGTCTTGCCATTCCCTCTACCGAGGACAGAATGATAACAAAGAACGTGGATGCCGCGCTATCCGTTATTGGCGTACATCTTATAGAGCACATAATCGTCGGATCGGGAACTTACGCTCCCACAATGCAGCTCCATTACGGACATATGCGCGCCGCACCCACGTCGCTCAGGATCGACGAGGAATTCTTCTCGAAATTCTATAAAAACTAACACATATTCTTTTTGATCTTCTGGAGCGCGAGACGCTCAAGTCTTGAAACCTGAGCTTGAGAAATGCCGATCATTTCGGCTATCTCGGTTTGGGTTTTATTTTTGTAATAACGCATCATTATTATATTCTTTTCGCGTTCCGTGAGCTTTTTCATTGCCTCACGAAGCGCAATGTTCTCAAGCCAGCTCTCATCGGTTACACTTAAGTCACAAAGCTGGTCGATGACGTATATAGAATCACCGTTTTCACTGTACACGGGCTCGTAAATGGATATAGGCTCGATTATCGCCTCCATAGCTCTCGTAACGTTCTCGCGGCTCTCCGCAAGTCTCTCAGCTATCTCGTCGACCGTCGCCTCCCCCTCCTTTACGCTCTGTATCTCTTCCCGCGCCTGCAAGGCTCGGTATGCAAGGTCACGGATAGAACGGCTCACTCGAATGGCGTTGTTGTCGCGCAAGTACCTGCGAATTTCGCCTATGATCATCGGAACGGCATAGGTGGAGAACTTGACCTCGAGCTCGGTATTGAAGTTGTCCACCGCCTTTACAAGCCCAATGCAACCCACCTGGAAAATGTCGTCGAGATTGTCCGCTCGCCCCGTAAAGCGCTGAATGATTGACAGCACGAGCTTTAAATTTCCGCATATGAGCTTTTGGCGCGCATCCTTATCACCCTCACGGGATTTCTGCAAAAGCTCTCTTTTTTCGTCATCGTCAAGAACGCCCAGCTTTGAGGTGTTCACTCCGCATATTTCGACTTTATTATATGACATAATTTCAATATCTCCTAATTTTGACTTTACTATATTGTTTCCACAGGAGATATTTTTTAGTACGACAATAGAGCTTGGTATTTATTTCTAAAACAAAAAAAGCGAGCGTCGCTCGCTTTTTTATATAGATTTAAATCAGATCTTTCTTGCGCTCTTGCCTGTTCTTACAGGGTTTACGAGAACATTCCAACGGTCATCCTCATCATCAGCCTTCTTGGGCTCTTCCTTAACAACCTTTGCTTCGGGGGCGGAAGAAGAGTTGTTCTTATCGAAGCCCGTAGCGATAATTGTTATCTGCATTTCGTCCTCAAGATCATCGTCAAAGCCTACGCCCCAGATGATGTTTGCATCAGGATGAGCTTCGTTCTGAATAAGGGTAGCTGCAAGCTCTGCATCCTCAAGTCCAACGTCGGGGGATACAACGAATCTGATAAGGATACCGTGAGAGCCCTTGATGGAGGATTCAAGAAGCGGGCTGTCAATAGCCATCTTAGCTGCCTGCTCTGCCTTATCCTTACCCGTTGCGATACCAACGCCCATATGAGCGTAGCCTGCATCTCTCATGATCGTGGAAACGTCTGCAAAGTCAAGACCGATGAAGGATTCGCCGTTAACAAGGTCGGAGATGCTCTTAACACCTGTGTAAAGCACGCTGTCAGCAACCTCAAATGCGTTCTTGAGTGTAATTCTCTGGTCGCTAACCTCCTTAAGCTTGTCGTTAGGAATAACAACGAGAGCGTCAACGAACTGCGCGAGCTCTGCAATACCTGCCTCGGCATTACCTGCTCTTACCTTACCCTCAAACGAGAAAGGACGAGTAACGATACCGATAGTAAGAATGCCCATTTCCTTTGCAATACGGGCAACTACGGGAGCTGCGCCCGTGCCTGTACCGCCGCCCATACCTGCGGTTACGAATACCATATCTGTATCAACGAGGAGGGACTTTATCTCATCAATAGACTCCTCAGCCGCGCGCTTACCGATCTCGGGACGTGCGCCTGCGCCTCTACCGCCCGTGAGCTTCTCGCCGATAACGAGCTGAGCGGGGGCGTTGGAGCGGTTAAGAGCCAAGCGATCCGTATTAACCGTAATAAATTCCACGCCTCTGATATTGGAAGAAATCATTCTGTTTACAGCGTTATTTCCGCCGCCGCCTACACCGATAACTCGAATGTTGGCGCCAATCTCCATTACTTCATCATGTTCAAACGTTCCCATTTTTACAAATCCTCCGATTTATGTATTACTTATTTTTTCTTGAAATTTAGTGCGAAAAGGCCTTAAGCTCACCCGTTTTTTGCAAAACGGACAAATTACAAGCCTCCTTTATATATAATAATACATTTAAACAAAAAATTCAAGTGCTTTTACAAAATTAAAGAAAAATTAACATTTATAATGGCGAAATTTCGTAGAAAATCCATATTTGAATTCTCTTACCCGAGCGGAGAATCCGTTCAATTCGCTTCGCCATCAGTCTCCGCGCTGTCCTCTGATATGGACTGAACCGCCCTTGCGGTTGCAGCCGAGGGATTCGTAAGGTCGATCACACCAAACTCCGAGTGCTGCCATGACGTATCCGCGATAATATTCGAAAGGATCTGAAGCTTCAGATCAAGACTCGCCACGCTGCCTATGCTTACCTTGAAGCTCTCGTCATACACGGCGACGATCTCATACCCCTCTGTAAGATCCAACCTCGTCAGCGTTGGATAATTCTCGCTTGCCTTGAACGAGGCAAGCGCGTCGTAAATATAATCGTACGCCTCCTTATCGGTCAGATACTCCTCGGACACGGGATTTTCCATCTCTCCGTCGGGATTCGGAACGGTATCGTAGAAAACAAGCTCCTCGCCAAAAACGGGGCGGCAGGTTTTCGGGATCTTTATAAGCGTTCCTCCGAGAGAAGCAAAGTCGCTCTCGGATTTTCTTACGTCAACGACGACGAGATTCTCATCCAAAGCGTAATATGCGTCCTTATACTGAATATAATAATCGAACGGCAAGAACGTGATCTCGATATTTACCTCGCCCGTGAAAATGTTTTTTCTGACCCTTATCTCATCAGCCAAGGGAATGTTTTTTCGGATACTGCGCTTTATGGCAAAGCCCGATTTTGACAGAAGACTCTTCCCTATATCTATCCCGCTCGCCTGCGCAACTCTCGTTTCGTTGTACGCCCGAAGGCCTCCCGTTACGTTGATATTCTTGATCTTAACGGTAAGCATAAGCACGACAAAGGTGACAAGGAGAAGCAGGCACGCGAGCGCTATAATGACCGCTCGCCGCACTCTTTTATCTTCCTTGCCTCGACTTATTTTTTCCTTTAAGCTATTCAGCTTTTCTCTTACCTTTTCTTCGGGAGTTTTCTTTTCCATATTACACCAAAAGCTTATTTGTTCAAAGTCTTCTTTATATATTCGTAAATTACCGTATTCGCGTCCTCTATTGCGAAATCGCAAATATTTCGGGAAAGACTTTCACGAAGCTCGCTATCGGACAAAAGCTTATCAGCCGCATCCGTAAGCGCGCCCGTGCCGAAGCTCTTTTCCTCGATCATAATAACCGCGTTCTTGTCGTGAAGCGCCTTTGCGTTCTTATACTGATGATTGTTCGCGACGTTGGGTGACGGAACGAGGATCGCCGCCTTTTTGTTCAGCGCAAGCTCGGAAATTGTCATAGCGCCCGAACGGGAAAGCACGACGGTCGCATTCTTCATTCTCGTATCCATATCGTAAATGTATTCGCAAAGTCTTACGTTGGGCTTCCTGTCAAGTCCGCGCGCCTTAAACATTTCCCTCATCTCGTCAATGTAAAGCGAGCCCGACGCGTGATAGAACAAAGTATCACCGTGCTTATCCGCCAAGGCTTCTATCATATCAACGACACCGTAATTGAGCATCATAGCTCCACGGCTTCCTCCAAAGGAAAGCAAACACTTGGAATAGCCCTCGTTCGTATCCTCGGCAGACACGTTTTTCTTCGCATCCTTGATCGTGGGATTGCCGACCTTGATAATATTTGCTTTGGGAGAGAGCTGTTCCCTTACCTCATCAAAGCTTGTCATAACTACGTCAACCTTCGTTGCAAGACGCTTGACCGCCTTACCCGCAAAGGCGTTGGATTCGTGAACGATGGTAGGGATATTCATTTTCGCACCCGTATTAAGCACGGGATAGCAGGCAAAGCCGCCCGTGCCGATAATTATATCGGGCTTGAATTTCTCAATGATCTTCTTTGCCTCACCCGAGGATTTTGCCATAAGATACAAGGTCTTGATATTTTTGGGATTCCAGATCTTGTGCATTCCGCAAATATTGACCTTGTACGTTTTTTCATATCCCGCGCGGGAAATGAGCTTGGGAGCAATATCGTTCGCCACGGTAGAGCAAACGAACGCTATCTCGGCGTCGGGCTCTCTTTCTTTTATTGTATTTGCTATGGCGATAGCGGGATTTACGTGTCCCGCAGTTCCGCCGCAAGTCATAAGCACTCTCATTTTTTCACCTTTGAAAATCTTGATATATTAAGTATTATTCCCATCTCGAAGATCTGTAATATAAGCGCGGTACCGCCCGATGAGAAGAACGGCAGAGCTATGCCCGTATTGGGCATTGAATTGGTTACGACCGCGATATTGAGCGCGGTCTGAAGCGCAACCTTGGTAGTCAGGCCATAAACCACGAGCGAGGAAAATTTATCGGGAGCGCGGGATGCGATAACGTATCCTCTCCACAAAAGAAGCACGAAAAGACCGATCACGAGGACCGCTCCCACAAAGCCTAACTCCTCGCAGATTATCGTAAAGATAAAGTCGTTCTGCGGCTCGGAAACGTAGCCGTATTTCTGTCGGCTGTTACCAAGTCCCACACCGAAAATACCGCCCGAGCCTATGGCGTAAAGTCCCTGCCATGTCTGCCACGCGGGGCCTGTGGGGTCAGCATTCTCAAGGTCAAGCCAAGTTATTACTCTCTCCTGCGCGTAGCCCGAGAAAAGCAAAATCACTCCGACCGCGAGAACGCCCGCGCCGATAATAAGCAGCATCCATTTCTTATCCGTGCCGCCTATGAACATTATAGTCAGACCCAAAAGTCCGATAATTATAAGTCCCGAAAGGTGCTTTTCAAGCATTACGAGTCCGCAGACCGCGGCAATTGCAAGACCCGGGTACAGAACGCCGTACTTGAAGCTTCCGCCAAAGCGCTGGGAGACCTTCAGCTTGTCTTGATATTTTGACATTATGAGCGACAGAAATATTACCGTGCTCATCTTGGCAATTTCAGACGGCTGAATGGTAAGCGGGCCTATCTGTATCCATCTTTGCGCGCCGTTGCCTTCACGTCCGACGAATAAAACCACGATAAGCAAAATTATAGACGCGCCGTACATAAATATGCCGAACATCTTCCAGAACCACGGTCTCGCAAGCAAAACGAAGGGTGTGGTAAACATTACGCCTATCGCGATAAACATAAGGTGTCTCTTTAAGTAATAGAGGCTGTCGTTCATATAGTGCTCGGCGTCGTACGCGCTGGCGCTGTACGCCATAACTATTCCAAGCAGCGAGATGGCAATTACAATTATGAGAAAATAGATATCAATACCGCCGCGAACCATAAGCTGCTCGGAGGGTGTCTCCGCCTTCTTGTGTATAGGCTCGAGAAGCGCGGGATCGTTTTTCTCCAAATTATCCTCGTAAATATTATTTATTTTTTCAACAGTCCGCCTAAGGGAAAAGCGGCTTTTCTTTTTTTCTTGTTTTACATCGTTTTTTTCCGACATAATTATCCTTTCTTGCCGAAGGAGACGGCAAAATTAAAGAATGCTGGCGAGAACTCCGATAGCGACGAATATAAGGGAGACGATAAAAAACACCGTAACTATCTTATTTTCGCTCCAACCGAGCTCCTGAAAATGATGATGAACGGGGGCCTTCTTGAAAATACGCTTTCCGTGAGAAAGCTTGAAATAAAGTCTCTGAGCAAGGCTCGAGAGCATTTCGAGAACGAAAAGCATTCCCATAATTACGAACACAACGAGCTGACCCTCCGCAACCGCGCAGCCCATAATGATTCCGCCGATATAAAGCGAGCCCGTGTCGCCCATAAATATCTTTGCGGGATAGTGGTTAAACACAAGGAAGCCAAGAGCCGCGCCGATAAGAGTCGCGCCGACAATTCCCGTATATCTCCAAGAGAAAACGGCGGAAAGAAGCACGATACCCATAGCCACCGACAAGGTTATACTTGACGCCAAGCCGTCAAGTCCATCGGTGATATTCGTACTGTTGACAAATCCCATAATGACTAAAACGTATATGGGATAAGCAAAAATTCCAAAGTTCAAGGAAATATCCGTAAAAGGAATTATAAAGGACGTCGTAAGATTATTCGTTACTGCCATAAGAGCAATATAGCCCGCCGCCGACAAAAACTGAAGCACGAGCTTCTGCTTGGGCGTGAGTCCCTCGTTCTGCTTTTTTACGAGCTTTGCGTAGTCGTCAACGAAGCCTATCATCGCGTTCGCAACGCCGAGGCAAAGCGTAAACGCCATAGGTATGAGCCTGCCCTTTTCTTTTGACGCGCCGATAACGCCGAAGCTTTCAAGCAAAAACCACGCGAGCATCACAAAGAGAGTTGCCATAATAAAGCAAATACCGCCCATTGTGGGAGTTCCCTGCTTTGAGGCGTGCTCGGGGATATAAGTGCTTACGTTCTGTCCAAGCTTTTTGGCGCGAAGTACGGGGAGAGCCAGCTTTACTATCAAAGCGGTGAGAGCAAACACCATAATCGCCACGATGAGCATTTCAATTCCGAGCTTATACGTATTGTCAATTCCTATATTTTCAAGTAAGTTGTAAAGCATTTCTAAATATTTCCTTATCAGACGTTGAGTTTTTCAATTATATTTTCAAGCTTCATTCCGCGGCTCGCTTTAAATAAAGCTATATCGTTTTTACGTATCACCGAATTCAATTTTTCCGCAAGAGCGAGTGGGGCGTCCTTTGCATAGGAAAAAACGCTCTCGGGAGGCATTCCCGCAGAGATAGCGCCCTTTGCTATCAGCTCTCCGCTCGCGCCGTAGGTAAACAGGATATCGCATCGGGAGAAAAGATACTCGCCAAGCTCGAGATGAAGCCTGTCGGAGTCGTCGCCAAGCTCAAGCATATCACCGAGCACGGCAATTTTTCTGCCACCCGAAAAGGCGCAAAGCACGCTTATCGCGGCTCTCATCGACTCGGGAGCGGCGTTATAGCAGTCGGCAATTATCTTAACGCCGTTCTTGTCGTATATATTTTGTCTGTTACCGACGGGAGTGTAATTTTGAAGTCCGCGATGGATCTCGTCATCGGAAAGTCCTAAAATATCTGCCGCCGCATACGCCATGACCGAGTTAAACACAATATGCTTACCCGGGATATCAACGCGGATATTCCTCTCGGCTTTCTTCGGCGTTACAACGTCAAATATACTGTACGTCTCGAAAAGTCTTATATTTTCCGCTCTGTAATCTGCATTTTCATTCTCACCGAGGGAAACGTAAATATAATTTATATCATTACGTCCGACGATTGCGGGAGCGACTGACAGCAACGGCTCGTCGCCGTTTAAAAGAAGATATCCGCCGCTTACGAGTCCGTCGGCGATCTCAAGCTTCGCGCGGCAAATATTTTCACGCGTTTTGAGATATTCAAGGTGCGACGTGCCGATGTTGGTTACGATAGCAACCGAGGGCTCGGCGCAGGCGGACATACTGCGTATCTCCGAAAATCCGCTCATTCCCATCTCAAAAACACCGAGCTCGCAGTCGCTCGCCGCCTCCATAAGAGACATGGGCATTCCTATCACACTATTGAAATTTCCGTCCGTGCTGTAAACTCTGTATTTCTCGCGCATAACGGATGCGACAAGCTCCTTTGTCGTGGTCTTGCCGACACTTCCCGTAATCGCGATATTCTGCATTTTCTTCTTGCTTCTATAACCTCGCGCAAGGCTTGAAAACGCCGCCACCGAGTCGTCAACTAAAACAAACGAGCATCCCGACGTATCAATCCCCTCGGGGATATACTGACAGAGAAAGCACCTGCAGCCCGAGTCCTTCGCGCTTGCAATATAATTATGCCCGTCAACTCTCTCGCCGACAGTAACGATAAAAAGCGTTTTTCCGTCGGCCTCTCGGGAGTCCGTGCAAACGTATTCTGCTTTATTTTCAAATTCTCCAACGAGCTTGCCGCCGCAGTATTCTGCGACCTCGTGTGCGGATAAATTTTCAAGTCCAAGTTTAATTTTCATCAACAGCTCTCCGTACGCTGATTTTTTATTCTTTCCATATATGAGTCGATAACTATCTGCTTTTCCGAAAAATGTCTTTTTTCGTTGCCGATGATCTCGTAGCTCTCGTGTCCCTTCCCTGCAAGAAGGATAACGTCGCCCGATAAAGCTCCCATAACGGCGTGCTTTATCGCCGCTCGCCTGTCGGGGATAACGATATATTGACTTTCCTTATTGACGCCCCGCATTATATCCCGAATAATCCCG
Organism: uncultured Clostridium sp.; assembly: GCA_964567085.1. Classification (GTDB taxonomy): domain Bacteria; phylum Bacillota; class Clostridia; order Oscillospirales; family CAG-272; genus SVTX01. The sequence goes on along the minus strand of CAZMKU010000003.1, from coordinate 18,416 downwards.
TCGGGATCCTCTCCCCTCGGATTATCCGAGGTAATAATGGTCATATCGGCAAGCGTCGTGGCAATATGCCCCATAATTTTACGTTTTTCACGGTCACGCTCGCCGCCGCAACCGAAAAGAACCGTGAGTCTGTTATTTCGACTCATAAATCCGCGCGCGCTCCGAATGAGATTTTCAAGCGCGTCGGGGGTGTGCGCGTAATCAATGAATACGGCAAAATCCGCGCCGTCAAGCTCCACCCTCTGAAGCCTGCCGTCAGTACCCGAAATGCTCATCATAGCTCGCTTGATTTCGTTCGCTGAAATTCCTATCTCCGCGGCGCAGGCTATCGCCATAAGCGAATTCATCACCGTGAAATTTCCCGGGATCTGAGTTTTTACGCGAAGACGAAGCCGTCTTGAATTGAGCTTGTATTCAAGCCCCCAATAGCCGTTATATTTTATCTCGGTCGCGCTATATAAGGCAGCTCTCCCCTCCTGCGTACAGGTCAGAGGATATTTAAGCTCGTCTGCAAGCCTGCGGCCGTAAATATTATCACAGTTTATGATCGCCCTTTTGCAGCTTGCAAAAAGAGATTTTTTCGCTAAATAATAGCCTTCCATATCACCGTGGAAATCAAGATGATCTTGGGTGAGATTGGTAAAAAGTCCAAAATCGAATTCGATCGGCGCGGTCTTGCCGAGAGCAAGCGCGTGAGAGGTAACCTCCATCACCACGTACTCGACCTTGTCCTCCGCCATAACCGACAAAATCTTATAAAGCTCTTGTGGATCGGGCGTGGTCATATTGGCAAGCTTATTACCCGATCTTATATCAAGCTTACCCGAGCGCGAAATGCAGCCTACAGTTCCGATAAGTCCCGCAGACACCCCTGACCGCATCAATATCTCGTATAGAATTTTCGAGGTCGTGGTTTTTCCGTTCGTACCCGTAACACCGATAAATTTCAATTTTTTCTGCGGATTTCCGTAAAGCGCGGCGTACAGATACGCCATAGCAACTCGGGTATTATTCACCCGAATGATAGGCAAGCCGTCGCAATAGGGAATATTCGCGTCGGCATCCGCGACGACCGCCGCAGCTCCCCGACGGAGCACCTCGCGTATCAGGGTATGGCTGTCAAAATGCACGCCCTTGATACATATAAAAAGACAGCTCGGCTCAACGTTATTTGAATTCGTCTCGATCGAAGAGATCTCAACGTCGCAAAGCGACTTCGGGCATTCAGTACCCGATTCGAAAAGCAAAGAAAAAAGCTTCATAAATAATCTCCCGTAATTTTTTAAGTGATTATTTCAAATTCCTTTGCTTTTCAAAATCATAGTACAGCGCCGCTAATCTACGGCATCAAGATACCTGAAGGTCACCTCGATAACCGTTCCCTTCTCTACCGTCTCTCCCGCCGCGACGGACTGCGATACTACGACCGCTCCCGTTCCCGACATATAATTTTTAGTGCCCGATATTTTTATATTCAAGCCGCAGTTCGCAAGCGTTCCGTTCGCGGCGACCGCGGTCATTCCCACAAGATCGGGAACCTTGACCATTTGCTTGTTTTGCAGCTCCTCTCGCGAGGTGTAGAGAATTATTTTCGCGTGCTCCGGCTCTACCATAACTCCCGCCGCAGGCGATTGACCCACGACGAGGTCTCCGTCACCGACTATCTCGACCTCAAAGCCTACCGTCTTTGCAAATTCCTCTGCGACGGAACGGCTCCAGTAAAGCACGGTCGGCGTTTCAAGCGCAAGCTTTTCAAGCTCGGCGTCGGTATATTCAGCAGCAACTCCGTAATAAGGAAGCACCTCGGAAAGAAGATTTCCAACGTACGGCGCGGCAACCACGCTTCCGTAAAGCGTTCCCTGAGTAGGCTCGTCTACGAGAATGATCGTGGCGATCTCGGGGTCGTCTGCGGGCGCATACGCAACCGTCGAGCAGACGTAAAGCTTCACCTCGGCGTTACACTTGGGACATATGAGCGTCTTACCCATAAGCTCGGGATCGAACTCAACGTAATTTGCCTCGTAAGAGCATTTCGTGCATTGTACGTCATCGTTTTTATTTTTCTTTTTCTCGGACGTACCCGTCTTCGCGGCAACTCGGTATCCCGCGACGTACGCGTTCTTCGCGCCGCCGTCGGTTTCAACGCCCTCGTTAAGTATCTCGCTGATTATATTGCAGGTATCCTCGCTGATAACCTGACGTTTTATCTTGTTTTCATAAGTAAATACGACGTTCCCGTTAGCATCCGCGATCTCTTTTACAAAATGCGGCTCGACAAGGTATCCTCCGTTGGCTACCGCCGAGATCGCCGCCATATGCTGCATCACCGAAACGTTAAAGTTCTGACCGAACGACGCGGTCGCAAGATAAATGTCGGCGCTGCAGAACAGCTCCTTATCCCAGAAGGTAACACCCGGAATAGTATGGCTCTCGCCAGGCAGGTCAATACCCGAATTTTCGAAGTAGCCGAACGCCTCCATATAGCTATAGAATTTCTCCGCGCCGATCTTCGCGCCCATCTGCATAAGCACGGGGTTACAGGACTGCTGAATTCCCCGCGCAAAATTAAGCGTTCCGTGTCCCGTGGTCTTATGGCACTTAATTTTCGTGCCGTTTACTATATGATAACCCGGACAGCTGAAATATTCGCTGTCACTTACGAGATTTTCCTCGTACGCCATAGCGGCGGTTATTATCTTAAACGTAGAACCCGGCATATACGGGTCGGTTATCGCCTTATTTGACCACATTTCCGTCAAAAGCTGACTGCGAAGATTATCGTATTCCTCCGTACCCTCCACGTATCCGCTCGCGTCAAGCTCCGCTTGACTGTACTCGTCGAGCGTCCATGGGTCGTTTGCATTGAACGTCGGGTAGACCGCCATAGCAAGCACGTCGCCCGTATTTACGTCAATGACCATTCCCGTTGCTCTGTTATGTCCGCCCGATTCAATGTAAGCGGTCTTGAGCTGCTCCTCAAGCTCCGCCTGAATAACCACGTCAATAGTGATGGTAATGCTATCGCCGTCAACCGCGGAAACAAAGCTTTCGTAATCGTACGGGATCTCGTTTCCAAAGGAGTCCTTGGCGGTTATGTATTTTCCGTCCTCACCCTTGAGATATTCGTTATATTCGGCTTCAAGCCCGTAAATGCCCTCGCCCTCGTTATTGGTAAAGCCCAACACGTGAGCGGCAAGAGTTCCGTAAGGGTAATATCTCTTACTCGTCGCCTGCAAAAATACAAATCCCTTGTTGTCAATGCCCTCGACCTCAAGGAACTCGCGAACCTTATCCGCCATCTGCTCGCTCAGGTGTCTCTTGAGCGTTCTGTCACGGTATTTCGTGTACGTGCTCTGCTCGAGAATAAAGCTTTCCTCGAGCGCAAGCTCTGAGATCTGTGACAAGCCCGCAGCGATGATCTCTGCGTACTCCACGCCGTCGCTCAGGCTTTCCCTTGCAATGACCGAGGGGTCTATGAGCAATCTGTACGTAGTTATATTAGTTGCCAGAAGCACGCCGTTCCTGTCGTATATCTCGCCTCTGTTGGCTACAAGATTTGACTCCTGCGTCATCTGGTCAAGTATTTTTTGTTCGTATTCATCATGATTGACGGTCTGATATATAAGTATCCTTAATGCCAAAAGCGCAAAAACGACTGTTATGGCAAGACAGATCCCGTAAGACCTTTTCATATTTTTAATGTCGAGTATTTTACTCTTCATAAATCTCCGATCCGCCGCAAAAGCGGCAAAATTTGCAAATAGCGCAAGGAATGCCCCAAATATATCCTGCTCAATTTATATGTCAAGCGAGGCTTGTTTATTCAAGGAGACATCCTCCAACGTATCAAAATCCTACTCGCTATCGCTGATGAGTCCTATCGCTCGAAGGAAGGTTCTGAATATCCCCTCATCGCTTTCCTTTTCGTATTTCTCGATCATCTCGCCGTCCTCAAGCTCGAGATACTTGGAATTGAGATAATCACGGCTTACCATTCCCTCTCCGAGCGCCCATTCTCTTATCGCCATAAGATCGAGGCTCGTCTGAAGCTTGGAGTCAAGCTCGTCTCTTTCTTCCTTGTATGAAATTATTTTATTTTCAAGCCTTGAGACCTCTATTTCAGCGTGGCTTACCATAACCGAGCCCGAAACTATGAGAAGCAGCGATACAGTTACTATAATAAACGCGGGAATGCTTTTCTTCGGGAAAAACGTCTTTTTTCCCTCTCTGCGATTTTCCTCCACGTCGGGCGGAAACCATTCGTTCGAGAGCTCCTTAAGACCCTCTGCGTTTAACTTGGACTTTACTGCCTTTATTCTTTTCTTCAGTTCGTACCTTACGGCAAGCCACAGAGCTTTTTTTGGCGGCACACTGTTCGCCTCCGCCTTCTTCTCTCTGTCCTTCCTCTCTATCTCGTCGTATTCGGACTGCGCTCTGCTCGGAACACGGGGGGCGTTGAACTCCCTTCTGTCCCTGTAATAATTCGCAAAATCGTCGCTTGTCATATACGACATTCCCATATAGCTTCCGCTTCTGTACTTTTCTTCATTATCGGAGATGTCGATACCGCGAGCGGCGTACGTGTTCGCCGCCTTTTTATCCTCCCCGCGCGCCTGCGCCCTCGCATCGGTCTTTACCTTGCTGGTAATACCGCGGTTTTTATATCTGTCGCAGAGCAAATTTATGTAAATTTCACTCGTTTCATCCAACTGTTGCTTTTTCAGATCAACGTTACTTTCAGCCTTCTTTTTCGGCTTATCCATTACAGGCTCCTCCCTTCGCAGACTTTCATATTCCTGTTTTTATGTAATTAATCAAAGCTTTTCCGCTATCCGAAGCTTAGAGCTTCTCGAACGGGGATTTTCCTCAAGCTCTCGCGCGCTCGGCACGATGGGCTTTCTCGTGATCACCTTCACCGCAGGGATCTTGCCGCAAACACACACGGGAAAATCCTTCGGGCACGTGCAGCCCTCGGCGTGCTTGGCGTACGCCTGCTTAACTATCCTGTCCTCAAGCGAGTGGAACGTGATAATACAAGCTCTGCCGCCCGCGGAGAGCATTTCAACCGCAGAATCGATCGCAGGCTCGATAGCGTCAAGCTCGCCGTTGACCTCGATCCTTATCGCCTGGAACGTGCGCTTTGCGGGGTGATGACCACCCTCGCGAGCCGCCGCGGGAATCGCACTCTTAATTATTTTAACAAGCTCGCCCGTGGTCTCGACAGGCTTTATTTCCCTTGCGTTTACAATGGCATTCGCGATCCTCGGCGCGAACTTCTCCTCACCGTAATCGTATATGATTTTCTTTAGCTGCTCTCTCGTGTAATTATTGACCACCATATACGCGTCAAGCGCAGCGCTCGTGTCCATTCTCATATCAAGCGGCGCATCGTTATTGTGCGAAAATCCGCGCTCTGGTGTATCAAGCTGATACGACGAGACGCCGAGATCCATCAATATTCCGTTTATCTTATCTATACCGAGATCCTCGAGCACCTCCTTGACCGAGGAAAAGTTGCTCTTGACAAACGTAACTCTGTCCGAATAATCCGCAAGCCTCTTGCTCGCCGCGGAAAGCGCCGCGTCGTCTCTGTCAATGGCGATAAGCCGTCCGCCCGCGGTGAGTCTTTTTACGATCTCGAGCGAATGTCCGCCGCCGCCCGCGGTTCCGTCAACGTATATTCCCGAAGGATCAATATTGAGTCCCTCGATGCACTCGTCAAGAAGCACCGAGCGATGTGAAAAGTTGATTTGAGTGGCTTTTTGCATTGTAAAAAAATCCTTTGAAGTCAATTGAATAAGCTATGAAGGCGCGAGCCCGTCCAAAGCCCAAATACTTAATAATTATAATATACTTAAAATATTATTTCAAGTGTAAATTTTGGCAAAAATAAAATTTCGTTCAGTTTTTCATAGCTTTTTTGATAATTTAATCGGGCGTCCGTCTCTTTCCCTGTTTTTTTTACTCGTCCTATGCGATAATTGGAAATAACTGTAATTTTTTGATTTTTGGATTTAGACAAAAAATCCCGCAACGCGGGATTACCTCGCGGCGGGATTTATATTCAATTTCGGGGCTTGCTCTGACTCTCTTCCTCGCTCTTTTTCTCCACGTCAGGCTTCTTTATACGTACGAACAGTGACAGAAGCGCCTTGGCGTTGAACGGAATCAAGGGATAAAGATAGCTCCTCCTTCCGCAAACCGTCTGATTCGTCGCCATAAGAACGATTATAATTACCACTCCGACCCCAAAGCCCCAGAAATTGAAGATTGCGGTCAACACGGTAAGCAAAATTCGCAGAAATTTAAAAGCGTACCCTAACTCGTAGCTCCGCTGTGTAAAGTTTGCTATTGCGACGAATGCCATATAGAGAATGACCTCGGGGATAAGCCAGCCGATGCTTACCGCAAAATCTCCGAGTATCAAGCCGCCGACCACCGAAAGCGAATTCGAGAGCATATTCGGAGTATTGAGCGACGCCATTTTGAGTCCGTCGATTATAAATTCCGCTATCAATATCTGCGCGACTATTGGTATCCTCCCCTCGTCCTTCGGCAAAATAAACAGAAGCCACTCGGGGACTATCTCGGGATTGTTTACGAGCAAAAGCCAGAACGGAATCAGAAAGAGAGTAAGCCAGAAGACGACGTGGCGAAGGATCCTTATATACGTTCCCGTAAGCGGAGAAAAGTAAAAATCGTTAGTCTCCTGCATAAAATCAAATATGGAGGTCGGAAGCACCATCGCCTCGGGAGAATTGTCGCAAATTATTATTACACTTCCTTCAAGCAGCTGCGCCGCGGCGGAGTCGGGGCGCTCTGTGTAACGTATTTTCGGGAAGGGATTGTACCACTTTTTGCGTATCAGACACTCTGCCAGCGATTCGTGCCCGAGGGTCAGTGAATCGGTTTTAATTGAAGAAAGCTTTTTCGTTAAGTCTTCCACGTATTTTTTATCAGCCCTGCCCTGCATATAGCAAACGACTATATCCGTTTTCGAGCTCTCGCCGATGCTTAAATATTTCATCGTAAGATCGGGATTTCTAATCCGTCTGCGAATGAGCGCGGTGTTAAAAATCAAGGTTTCGACAAAGCCGTCCCTCGCGCCGCGCATGACCTTATCGCCCTCGGGCTCGCCCGTATCGCGAGCGGGATAGGTTCTCGCGTCGATAATTACGGCAGAATCGCCAAAGGGCGAGCCGAAGGCAATCGTCGCTCCCGACATTACCATTTGCACGAGAGTGTCAACGCTATCGGTGGCGTCCGCCTCGACGTACGGCAAATTATGCTCTATAAATATCTGCGCCGCTGATTTGCCGTTGTCCTTATCGCTATCCGTATTATCGGGGGTCAACACCCTCAAGGTCAGAAAATGGGTCATAAGCTTGCCGAGCTCCGCGTCCTTGATAAGTCCGTCGATGTAATAAAGAGTCAGCTCGTCGGAGCCGATCCTCAGCACCTTTTTGATAATATCGAAATTTTCATCAGCACGCAGAAGCTTATCAAAATACCGTATATTTTCACTGTATTGTAACGATAACCGTTTCATTTTTTCACCACTCATTTTTGAATTTTTTTCAATTTGAGTATTTGCCAATCGCTATGAAAAAGTAACGCTTTTATATCAGTTTTTCAAAAAATATGCCACAAATTCCGACAAAATCCTACAAAATGTTTATTTATCTACCGTTTGTTTACAAAAAATCCCGCAAAAATTTGGGCAAAGCCTTAATTTTCAGCTCTGCCCAAAATGCAAATCTTATTGATTTTTTGCTTCCTCACGAAGATCCATAAGCTCCTCGAAGAAATTATTCACGTCGGTAAACTCACGGTAAACCGAAGCAAATCTCACGTACGCCACCTTATCTCTTGCGCGAAGCTTGTTCATTACCATCTCGCCTATCTCGGAGGTCGTGACCTCATTTTTAAGCGCGTTCTGGAGCTCCGCTTCAATTTCAAAAACTATCTCCTCCGCGTTTACGGGGCGCTTCTGAGTAGCCTTAAGAAGTCCGCCGAGAAGCTTCGTTCTGTCGAAAAGCTCCTTCTCGCCGTTCTTCTTTATTACTATTATCTGCACGGATTCAAGCACCTCGAAGGTAGTAAATCTCTTCTGACAGCTAAGACACTCTCTGCGGCGGCGGATACTGCTGCCGTCATTTACGGGTCTGGAATCTGTAACCTTGCTCTCGCTATATCCACAGGACGGACATTTCATATGTATTTTCTCCAATCAAAATCAATATCTTGTATCAACAAAAACATTATAGCACAATTATTTGTATTTGTAAATACAATTTTTACCAAAAAATATGAATATAACAAAAAATGTTACAAATTATACATTGACTTTATGTTAATTTATAATATAATAGTATATTAGTTCATTCTGATATTTACGCGAGGACTCTTTTTATGAAAAGGATTTTAACAGTTCAGGACATTTCCTGCGTTGGAAAATGCTCTCTTACGGTTGCGCTTCCCATTATTTCAGCTATGGGCATCGAGGCTGCTGTTCTTCCGACGGCAGTTTTATCAACTCATACGGCATTTAATAAATTCACGTTTCACGATCTCACCGACGAGATCCCCGCAATCGCGGGCTGCTGGAACGAGCAAAATATTGATTTCGACGGTCTATACTCGGGTTATCTCGGCTCGGCAAGACAGATCGACCTTGTAATTGAGCTTTTCAACACCTTTGGCGAGAGTAAGCTCAAGCTCGTCGATCCCGCAATGGCGGACAACGGCAAGCTTTACGCGGGCTTTTCTCCCGAATTCCCTCTTGAAATGGCAAGACTCTGCGCTATCGCAGACGTTACGATCCCCAATCTAACGGAGGCTTGCTTTATGCTTGGCCGTGAATATAAGGCGCATGGCTACGACGAGGATTATATCAAGGACCTGCTTTTGGGATTGACGTCGCTCGGAGCAAAAAAGGCCGTCATCACGGGCGTTTCCTTTAACGGAGGCAAGCTCGGCTGCTACGGCTACGATTCCGCAAGCGGCGAATTTTTCTCATATTTTAATGATGAAATCAAGCAGAAATTTCACGGCACAGGCGACGTTTTCGCCTCGGTTTGCTTTGCATCTCTCATATCGGGCAAGAGTCTTTACGAAGCTACGAAAAAGGCGGCTGATTTCGTTTGCGATGCAATAAATGCAACCCTCTCCGACGAGTGTCCTATCAGCTACGGGGTTCATTTTGAAAAGGTTTTATGGACGCTCGATCCTCAAAGCGACGCCGAAGGAGACGGCACAATATGAAAATGAAAGCCGAAGAAATGTATGCCACGATGAATCCGTGGCATCTGTTTTTTGTGGTTGCGATGCCCGGCATGGTCAGTATGCTGGCGATGTCGATCTACAGTATATTTGAAGGAATTTTTATCGGGCAGATTCTCGGCGAGGGCGCGTTTGCGGCTATCAATATCGCTATGCCGCTCGTTATGATAAACTTCTCGCTTGCAGACCTTATCGGAGTGGGCGCTTCCGTGCCCATATCAATAGCTCTCGGCAAGGGCGATCACAAAACAGCCAACAACGTATTTACCTGCTCGATAATTATGATATTTTCCGCCTCGGTGTTGATGGGAAGTATTATGTTCTTCGCGGCAACGCCCCTCGCGCGAATGATGGGCGCTGACGGAGCTCTGCTTGAGACCTCGGTAAAATATTTACGTACCGCCGCGCTTTGCAGTCCGCTCTCAACTATATTTTTCGCGATGGACAACTATTTGCGCATAAGCGGTTACGTAAAAACGAGTATGATAATAAACATCGTATCCAACGTTTTAACGATAGGACTTTTGTCGTTCTTTTTGCTCGCATGTAATATGGACGTTGTCGGCTCTGCGCTCGCTACGTCGGTATCAATGTCTCTGTGCTCGTTCGCGGCAATGATACCGTTTATTCGAAACAAGGCTCTGCTCAAATTCACAAAGCCGAAATTCAGCCTTGGAATGCTAAAGCAAATAGCCGCCTGCGGCTCGCCGATATTCTTAAACAACATCTCGGGCCGTATTACGTCGATCCTTATGAACATTTCCCTTATGACGCTTGGCGCTGACGCCTTTGGCGAGGGCGGCGGTCAGACTGCGGTTGCGGTCTACGCAATACTTATGTATTCAAGCGACCTTTGCTGGCCGCTTCTCTACGGCATTTCCGACTCCCTGTCTCCCGCGCTCGGATACAATTGGGGCGCCCGAAACTACGGCAGAGTCAAAAAAATCATAAAATGCTCGTATATCGGCACGGCGGTCGTGGGTATTGTCTCGACCTCGATTCTGTTTTTCTTCCCGAGAACGATAGCCTCATGGTTCGTGAACGCCAAGGACACCCGCTTGCTTGAAATCTCAACTCACGCGATAAGACTTTTCTGCTTTGCTTATCTGTTCCGTTGGATAGGCGTTACGACACAGGGCTTTTTGAGCGCGATCGAAAAGCCGCTGAAAGCAACCGTTATGTCGCTTGGAACGGCGTTTGTTTTCCCCGTCGTGCTTTTAGGCGCGCTCTGGGGCTTCGGGCTTGACGGAATTTGGTTCAATTTCGTTGGTGTGAATATTCTCACGGCAATTTTATCGGTGATATTCTTCACTATGTTTTTAAAGGAAGTAAAGAAAAAAGAGGCGCAAGAGGCCTCGACGGAATAAAAACATGTGACTCGAACACAGGTTTGCGGCAACGTTTATCTTAGTAATAAGTCTCCACTCCGCAAACCATCGAACACTTCGTGTTCAAGGTGTTCTTCGTTCGCAGAACAAACTGCAAAAAAGGCAGGAGGCCCTTTGGGCTTCCTGCCTTTTTTGGAGCTGGTGATGTGACTCTGAACACAGGTTTGCGGCAACGTTTATCTTAGTAATAAGTCTCCACTCCGCAAACCATCGAACACTTCGTGTTCAAGGTGTTCTTCGTTCTAAGTTAGCAGCTCCAATAAGTAAGGGGAAGCCCACGGCTTCCCCTTACTTATTGGAGCTGGTGATGTGACTCTGAACACAAATTTGCGCTTAAGTTTATACTTGACCGAAACTCGCTGTGCGCAAATTGTATCGAGCGCGAGCGCTCAAGTGTGTTCTTCGTGCGAAGCTCCGGTTACAAAAAAGATGGGAGAACCCATTGGGTCCTCCCATCTTTTTTGGAGCTGGTGATGTGACTCGAACACACGACCTGCTGATTACGAATCAGCTGCACTACCGACTGTGCTACACCAGCAGAATGCGGTTGTTTTTCAACCACATTCGAAATTATACCACAGAAAATCTCAATTGTCAATACTTAACAGAGTAATTTTTTTATTTTACTCCTTAATTTTTTTCCAATACTCCTCTGCGGCGCGTTCATTCTTATTATCACCAAAGGTATAATACTTCTTATTTTTCAGATCGTTAGGCAAATACTGCTGCTTTACGTATCTGTTCGGATAATCGTGGGGATATTTGTAGCCCTTGAACAAAGGAGCCTGAAGATGCACGGGAATGTCCTCGCCAAAGCCTGCCTCGACGTCCGCCATAGCCATATCCACCGCAATATGAGCGGTATTTGATTTAGGCGCAGTCGCAAGAAGTATAGCCGCATCGCCAAGCGGGATTCTCGCCTCTGGCATACCAAGCTCAAGCGCCATCTGGCAGCACGCCTGAACGATCGGGATAGCCTGCGGATATGCAAGTCCGATATCCTCGCTCGCAATCACCTTCAATCTGCGGCAAAGCGAGATTATATCTCCGCGATTGAGCATTTTCGCAACGTAAAACGCCGCGGCATCGGGGTCGGAGCCCCTTATCGACTTTTGCAGACAACCGAGCAGATCGTAGTGCGTATCATCCGAGAAATTTCCGCTTCCGTAGGAAAATTCAAGCGCGTTTTCATACGTTATCTCACCCTCTGCGGAAAAATAAGCGTTTTCAAGCAATCCTATCGAACGACGAACGTCGCCTGACGCAAGATTTGCGATTTTTTCAGCAGTAGACGGCGAAATAACCTTCTCCGTACCGTTTTCTTTATTTAAATAATCAAGCGCGCGGTAAAGCATTTTCGCGCAATCTGCGGGCTTTACGGGCTTAAATTCAAAGAGCGACGAACGCGAAATTATGGCGTTATAAACGTACATATGCGGATTTTCAGTTGTAGACGCGATAAGCGTAACTCTGCCGTCCTCGATATATTCAAGCAGAGTCTGCTGCTGCTTACGGTTAAAATACTGTATCTCGTCGATATACAAAAGCGTACCGTTCACGCCGAAAATATTCGACGATGACTGCAATACCTCGCGTATATCTGCGCTCGACGCGCTCGTGGCGTTGAGCTTATGAAAGGTCATGCCCGACGTCTCGGCAATTATCGACGCCGCCGTGGTCTTACCCGTTCCGGGAGGGCCGAAAAATATCATATTGGTAATTCTGCCGCCTGCGAGCATACGTCTTATCACTCCGCGCTCGCCAAACAGATGTGTCTGACCAACTATATCGTCCATATTCCTCGGGCGCAAAAGGTCGGCTAACTGTGCGTTTCTCATTTCTATCTCCGTTTTGTAATACAATCTATATACAGTAATTTTATCATTTTTCGAGGATTTTGTCAACACTTATAGAACAAAAGGGCGACCGCAGTCACCCTTTATTATTTTTTGATCTCAATTTCTATATCACCCGTATCGGTTTTAACCTCACATCTGCCGCCCGTATTCGTCTTGGGAATTTCAATTTTTCCTGTATCAGTAGTTGCAAAAACCACCTTGTCGGTTAAAAATGAGCCCTCAACGTCGCCGGTATTGGTTTCAATATAAATTTCCGCGGCATCACAGGCCTCAAGCACTACGTCACCCGTGTCACGCTCAATGTTAAATTTATCAGTCGCTATCACGTTTGTCATAGAGAGCTTTCCTGTGTCGCCCTCGGAAATAAGACTCTTGCATTTAACTCCAATTACTTCTGCTTTTCCCGTGCTTACGGTTATATTCACTTCGTCCGCAAAAGTCGAATTTGAAAGACTAACCTTTCCCGTTGAAACCTTAATATCTATATCTCTTGCAGTAATATCCGCTACGGTGACGTTGCCCGTGGTAGAATGTATCCTTACCTTATCCGAGGTAGATGCAGAATATACGACCGCTCCTGTGCTGACGGTAATATCTGAGCTTTCAAACTTAAACTGATTCCGCAGATCAACTGCTCCCGTGCTTGACTTGATTTTTAGATTTCCATACTCTCCTGAAGGAATATACACCGTGATCTTCGGTCCTTCAGTCTGGAATATTCCAATACGGTCATGCCATTTTCTCGTGTCCTCAAGTCGAATATCAAGAGAATCGCCAACCACGGATACATTATGCTTTGCCTTGGCGTTTTCACAAACGACCACACGGCATTTTCCGTCAGCCGATGGCACAAACATTATATGTGATGTGTCCGTATCAATCAGAATATCCGTAAAGTCTTCATCTATGACATATTCACGCGTTTCATATTTTACCGTAGTTAACGCATTAAGCTCCCAATTATTTATCGACATAACCATAACGAAAACAATCACGCCGACGAGCACAAGAGCTGCCGCCACAACAAGCCAAACTATTGTCGCCTTTTTCATTTTGCATCCCCCTTTCCAATAAACAATCGCTTAACGCCCAATGCAATTTTCTTTGTAAGCCACGCCATACCATCTGTTACCGCGCCGCATCCAAAGAAAATGAATATCGACACGCCCGAAAGCACGAGTCCCAAGGCTATAAGCAATATTCCGCTTACGGCTCCGCCGCATGCAATAGTAATTATACCGCCCACGACAAAACCAATGCCGCAAGCAACAAATGTACCAAACACCGCCCAAGCTACCGCAACGAGCGACCACATTACAGCATAAAGTGTGAATACTACAGATAGCAGAACTATTCCAAGCGTAAGCCAGATGGGCGCACCCAACACAAGCAGCACTATCTCCCAAGCCTTAATTTGTCTTTTTGGCTTTACCTTTTCCTTTACAAGCTTTGTGAGAGGATAATCTTTAATAATTTCCTCGGCGATCTTCTCGGGCGAGCCAAGTCCCGCAACCGCATCCTCCTCACTCACTCCGTCCTCTATCCTATCGTCTATCATTTCGCTGTAAAACGAAAGCTTTTCTGTAATGTCATCCTTAGGCAAGCCCACAAGACACTGCCCAAGCTCAAATAAAAATTCCGTCTTATTCATGCGCCAGGTCCCCCTTTTGAAACAAATTCGTATATAGAAATAATTTCCTTCCACTCTTCCTTAAAGTCCTCTATACGCCGAGCTCCCGACTGCGTTATGCGATAATACTTGCGAAGCCGTCCGTTATGCTCTGCCGTTCTGACGGTCAGCATCTGTGCGCTCTCCAATCTCTTGAGAATTGTATATAAGGTGGATTCCGAAAGCTCAATATACGGCTTTACATCCTTGATTATTTTGTAACCGTAGGACTCTTCGTTTTTTATAGCAGCCAAGACACAAACGTCAAGCAGGCCGCGCTTTAATTGAATATCCATATTTATACTCCTCCTTACGCAATACATCATATCACGATGTATTGCTTTTGTCAATAGATTTGGGGAAATTTTTGCAAAACATAACGGCAAGCGGGTGCTTGCCGTTATGTTTAACTTAAATATATGAAACGATCTCGTCCTTTGACTTTCTCTCGGTATGTCTTGGCGAAGGCTCGGCATCAGCGGCAGGATAGCCTGCGGTAAGAAGACAAACGTCAACAAGGTTTTCAGGAAGCGCGAAAGCTTTTCGGAGCATATCTCTGTCGTATCTGAGCAGCATAGTCGTGCCCGCTCCGATGTCCGTCGCCTCGAGCATCATCTGTGTCGCAACGATAGTGGAATCTATCTCTCCGCTGTTTCTTGCGCCGTCTCCCGCGCACCAGCATTCACTTTTATCATAACAAATGATAAAAACCGTCTTCGAACCGTAAATACAAGGCGAGCATTCATTGATCTTGGCTATTCCCTCCTCGCTCTGTACGACAATAATTCTGTGCGGCTGGATATTTTTAGCCGTGGGAGCAAGAATTCCCGCCTCAAGTATCTTATCAATATCCGCAGCGTCAAGCGGTCTTCCGTCAAATTTTCTTACTGAATATCTTTCCTTTGCAAGTGTCAAAAAGTCCATAATGCTCTCCTTTTAATCAAATATTCTCGATATTTTTTCAAACAGCTGCTTATTCCCTATAACCACGATTGCGATTTTCTCCCTTACTCTCGAAATTCCCTGATGGAAAAGATTTGGATAGAGATATTCGGGATTATTTTCGGGCAGTCCCTGAAGCCTGCCGTATCTGTCGTAATAAAACGTGCTGTCCATAACCATTACCACGTTGTCAAACTCCTGACCTATAACGTGATTCGTACAGTAATCCTCGCAAAGCTCGGCGTATGGTGCGCTCGTATCGTTAGCCTTCGGATAACCGATAAACGTATATCCGCCGCTCCGCAGATGGTCTATCATTTCCCTTGCCTCGTCGGTATTATTGGCATAATACAGCGAAACATTCGGATAGTCCGAGCTTATTTTCTCCCTCTTATTTATGTTTTTAAGCGAATTTATAAAGCTCGTAAGCTCAATATTCGTTCGTATTCTCTCGTGCAGCTTGAAGCTGCCGAGAAGATTGAGCTTTACAATTTTGTTCGATATCTGATTTTTCTTTTCGTCATAAGTTAAAACCTGCTCGGGATCGGACGAAAAAATACAGATCTGCGAGTTCTCCATAACGCGCCCTGTGATCTCATCAAACAGATCAACGGGTAATCTGTGAGCTTCGTCAACGAACACGAACTTGAAGCCGTCAATAGCCGCAGGGTTCTTTGCTATCTCCTCCATTGGCATAACGTCAAAATTGGGGATCGAGGATATAAGCGCATCCTTTTCTCCGCTGAGCCTTCCGCAATAAATAACGAGCGCGGGCGCACGGGCGGAAAGAGCTTTGGCAACGTCGTATATAAGCAGAGTTTTACCCGTTCCCGACGTGCCCGTTATACCGTAAAAGCCGTGTCCGTTTACCATTGAAATATCAAGCAGAATATCCCGCTTTATTCTATCCTGCGCCTGAGTCAAAAAATACTCTCCCGCAATAAATTTCTCGGGAGTTCCCAAGGGAGACACAAGATAATCCTTCGATTTGAACATATTGTCAATGTCGGACAAATATTTACCGTCGAAAGCCTTCACCGCATCCGCGACAAGGGAAAAATCAACCTCGCAAAGCTCTCCGTCATCGTCGATCTTGTAAGCCCTGAGCGTGTCAGTCACGACCGTGTACATCGCGGGCGACTTGTCTATGTGCGCCAAATAATGCAGGTTTCTTTTAAGCTGCGCTAAAATATCCTTCTTTGGCACGGATTGACTTTTGAGCTCAATACTGAGACACTTGTGCCCCTTGAATTTCAAAAGGTCAAATTCCTTGCCGATTCGCGGTATCGTGTATCCGAAAAAGAAGCCGTCGAGCGCAGATATCCCGACCCCGTCGGCAACCAGCCCGTCAACAAGCTGGCGAAGCGAACGGATCTCGTGCCGCTTTGTCACCTTACGCGAAAGCTTTCCCGATTCGTGCCGCTCAAAGCGCGAAAATGCAAGCTCCTCCTTGACACGCGATAAGAAATATATGTTTAAGGGCCTTGTCATATCGGTATACCTCCGCAATTCTTTTCCTACTTATATTTTATAACTTTTGCGGAGAATTGTCAATAGGTGTACGTTAAACACAGCCCTTCAGCTCGTCAAGCTCCTTGTCGATCTTCTCGATTTTATCGGTATCTTCCTTCCACTTTGCAATTCTGCGCTCTTTTTGCAACTCGCGATATTTCGAATATTGCTCCTCTGTATATGCTTCGTTCTTTATGACGTTGAGTATGTTTTCACTCTGAACGAGATTATATTTTACACGATCCTCATGATAATAACGGCTATTAAGACCGCACCAAATATCATTGATCATTTTCGTACGCACGTCATCAGGAAGATATTTAAACCTCTCTATCGAATTGAGCCCCTCCACTACGTCCTTTTTCGCATATACTTTATCGCTATTATAATTTGCGCGCTGCTTTTGGCGCTCTCCTCGGCTCATCGTTACCTTATCAGGATCCGTTTCATTCTTTGTGCCCTGATCCGAAGCTTTTTTATCGGTTTTGGGTAAAGCGTGTCGAGCGATAGACGTTGGACCCCCAACATCTTTCTTTACCTTTGCATATTGTCCCTCATCGCCATTTAGCCAAGCAACGTTATCAAGCGGAACAATTTTTGAATATACCTTTCCTCCTCTACCACCTGCATACTCTTCAGCTTGAATATACGACGTTGAAACAAACACACCGTTTTTAATAGGATAAGAGCTATAAACGGCAACTTTACCCTTCTTCAATGCCCGCTCAGCATCAGCTCTCGAGAAATCTCCCCAAACGAATTGACCTTCGCTTTCATCATTCAACTCAAGAACCTCTTCCCATGTGCGAATATCTTTAACCGATCTAATACCGACGTGATACTCGTCCCACATAGGATTAGTTTTTTGAATTATATCAAACTGAGTTTTCTTAACGCTCTCGTCTAATGGCAAGGCAGACCGACTATCAAACTTTTTCGAAAAATTTTCATTAAAGGTATTGCTTTTTTTATTTGTTTGGTGTATACTAATATCAGAAAACGTTTCATCAAGGGCCTTAGAGCCCATTACGGCTATTATTTTAGCTGACGATGGAACGTTTTCTTTTATTTCTCCAACGTTATATACGGTAGCAACAGTTCCGTTATTACCTATACTCAAAGTAACTCTATAGTATTTGCCATCAAAATCCTCGAAATAAGCAGTTCTGTATGTAAAACCGTCTTTTGCAAATGAATGATTTTTATTATCTGGAGCTTTTTGTGGTTTTGAAGTTGATATTTCTGCAAGTTCATCAATATGGGCTTCAGCATTAAGCTTAACTCTAAATTCATCGCCGCTTAGTTTAACTCTTTTGTTTTGAACAGTTTTATAGTTATCTCTTGCTTTGTCGGCGGTTTCGGATTTAGATATCGTTAAAACGTCGCCTTCTATGGTGTGTATATCTATGGAAGGTTGTCCCTCCAATAACACATCGAAAAAATGAGAGATTTCTTTTCGTTGACCTTCTAAAGTTGCGCTCTTGATAACCTTTCTTGTTGCAGTTACATACAACTTGCCGTCTTCTTGCGCAACAATCGCATACTTCCTATCGCTAACCTGCATGTTTTCATCATTCATGCTCGTTACGGCTTTTTCTTTGCCTTCAGACGTTTCTAACGCACGCGAATATGCGTTATTACCACGGTTGCGAGCTTCGAGGTCCTTGAACAGCTTACGGTAATGATACAGGAATTTACGCGATTCGGACGAAAGCTCCTTTATTGAGGAATAGTCCTTCGCGGATCTTGTGAAGAATCCGAGGA
>CAZMKU010000002.1:0-57108 GCA_964567085.1 uncultured Clostridium sp. | reverse complement strand
CAAGGCTCGATATTGATAACGAGGTCGATCTTTTCGGTCTCCTTAACCGCACCCATGCCGAACAGGCGGCGTACGTCAACGATACCGATACCGCGAAGCTCAACGTAGTGACGAATGATCTCGGGAGCGGAACCGACGAGTGTTTTGGCTGAAACGCGCTTGATCTCGACCGCGTCGTCCGCGATAAGTCTGTGACCGCGCTTTACAAGCTCGATAGCGGTTTCACTCTTACCTACGCCGCTGTCACCGAGGAGGAGAATACCCTCGCCGTAAACCTCGACGAGAACGCCGTGGCGCGTGATTCTCGGCGCGAGATAGGTATTGAGCGCGCTGATAAGAGCGGCAACGATGGGAGACGTTTTTTCCTCGGTCGTAAAAAGGGGTACGTTCTTTTCCCTTGCGTATTCAATAAATTCGGGGAACACCTCGAGTCCCGACGTGAATATTACCGCGTTGGGCTGGGCGTAAACGAACCGCTGTATCTTTTGGCGTCTTTCTTCTGCGGGAAGCTGGGAAAGATAAAGATGCTCGGCGTTACCGATGAGGTGGAGTCTTTCGGCGTCAAAAATTTCATAAAATCCCGCGAGATTGAGACCCGGGCGCATAACCTCGGGGCTCTGAACGAGAATGTTTTCATAATTATCGGGAATAAAAACAGGCTTAAGATTAAATTCCTCGGCAAGCTTTGACAGAGGAATGCTATAAATTTCTTGCATATTTGCCTCCAAATAGACTTTTATATAATGATTTTAACACATATTGTCGCTTTTTTCAATAATAAATTGAAAAAATTGTATGTCTACGTCAAAAAACTTTCCCGTATTCACACATCGGTCATAAAAATAATGTATAATTAGATAAGAATATTTATTTCCACGGAGTATATAAATGTCACGTTCAAGCAAAAACGGAAAGAAAAATCAAAAGGGAAATCAAAAGAAAAATCAAAAGAAAAAACGCAATAAAATTATCGCGATAAGCCTCATTGCCGTAGGCGTTGTCTCCACGGTGGCGGTTGTAATTATGGCGATCTGCGGCGTTTTTGACACGGGAGGGGTCAAGGCTATACGAAGCTCCGCCGAGGACAGACGGGTTATAGGCGAGATCGACGGACACAAGGTAAAGTATGAGGAGCTTAAATACGTAACCTACGTTATAAAGGAGCAGTATCGCGAAAAATACGGTGACGATATCTGGGATAGCGAGGAGAGTGCGGCGAAATACCGCGATCAGCTTGAGGCAGACGTTATAGACGCTCTCAAGGAGATCTACGCGACGCTTATTATCTGCGACGAGGTTGGCGTTAAGGAAAACAATCAGGATGCGAAGGACTACGTTCAGGCTCAGCTCGAGGACATCGTGGCGAAGGACTTCTCGGGAGATTTTGACGCGTATAAGGATTATCTTGCGAAAAACAATCTTACCGACGCGTTTATGAGATTTAAGACGAAAACTCTTTATCTTGATCTTCAGGCAAAGAATAAGATGATAACCGACGGTAACGAGAGAATAAAATACACCGACGCCAACGCGCAGGATTTTATAAATTACGTGCTCTCAAGCGACGATTTTTTCAGAACCATTCATATTTATTATGAAAAGACGGGCGACGAGGCGGCGGATAAGGCGAAGCTTGACGAGGCCGAGGCTATAATCTCCGAGCTGAACGGCATAACCGATACCGACGAGAGATACAACGAAATGAAGTATTATATAGGTCACAACGGCGACTATAAATCGGGCTACGTTACCGATACTCTTGCGGGATTTTATATAACCTGCGGCGTTATGGGCGACGAGTACGATGCGGCGGCGAATAGCATTGAAGAATACGGAGTCGCGCTTGTCGAGACCGATTATGAATATTTCGTGATCATGAGAATGCCCAAGAGCATCGATGACGTAAAGAATAATTACGATAATATAATTAGCTACTATCACGAAAAGGTTTATTTTGATTACAAAAACGAGATCATCGCAACGGTTGAATTTGAGCCTAACGATTATTACAAGAGTCTTGATATCGTAAATATCGCAGACTAAAAAAGAGAGGGGGACGGATATGCCGAAATATACGAGACGGTATCGCAGACGAAGCTCGAAAAGTATCCGTCGCTCCAAAAAAATCCCCGTAATTCTCGGAATTTGCTTAATTGCGGCGCTCTGTATCGGACTTGTAATTCTCGCCGCGACTCTCGTCGGGCTGAAGCTTAAATCCGAGGCGGAAAAATACGAGAAACCCACGGAGTTTGAATATATAGAGCCCGAAATTCAGATAGCCAAGCCGTCGGGCGATATGCGTCCCGTAAACGCGCAGACCTACCGTTTCTCCGATTCGCTCGGCAATTTGTTAAGTCAGGATATTACCGACCTTTCAATTATGCTTCGCGATGCCGAGGGCACGCTTTATTACAATTCCGAGATCGCGCAGGCGGTAGGCTGGGATAGTGTGTACAAGAGTGTAGATTTGTCGGATGAGGCGCAGAGCATTCATAAGTATGGCGGTTACATTTGCGGTTATATGTACGTCGGCTCGTTCGCTGACGAGAGCAATATCGCCGAGGTGAAAAGGGAGTATGAGATCAGGCTGATTCACGAGGCGGCTGCGGCGGGAGTGGATGAAATTCTGCTTTTGGGCGTGGACGTGACGGAGGAAAATCTTCGTGAGGTGCTTGTGTTTTTGTCGGATATAAAGAGCGGCGTGGGAAGCTGCAGGATCGGTATCGAGCTTGACTATGAGGACGTTGTTGTGAGCGATCCCGAATCGTATTTGCCGCAAATTATTCTTCAGACCTGTGACTTTATATCCCTTGACGCGTCGAGCGTGCCGTGCGCCGAAAATGCCGATGAGCTTGACGTTGACGCAGATGCGGCGAAGAAGGATTTTTATACTGCGATTGAGGAAATTTATTATTATACGAGTGGTATGGGCATCAGACTCACGTTTAATAATAATGAAAGATCAATGTATAAAGCCGTCGGCGAATGTACGTACGTAAACAGACAGATTCATGAGTGAAAATCAAGAAAAGCAGGCGTGAGCCTGCTTTTTGTATTGATACGCTGATCTATTCCAAGCCTAAAAGCCAGTTGGTTGTAACGCCGAGAATGTTTGCGAGCTCGCGAAGCTCGTAGTCCGCCACGAATCTCGTGCCGATTTCGATACGGGATATGCTGTCGCGCTCTATAATGATGCCCGCAACCTGAAGCTTTGCCGCAAGGTCGCTTTGCGTGAGCCTGTGACGGCAACGCGCCTCGTGAATTCTGTCGCCACAAATGTTTTTCTTGCCGTTGTAGTCGTAAATCTTCACAATTATATCCTCCTAAAATCGTTAAAGTTAAGAATTTATCTTGACTTTAACATATTTTTAGTATATAATTGTGTTAAAGATAAGAATTTTGGATATTTATGTAGAAAAATGGGAGGAATTATGGCAATATCTGACATTATTAAGTACGAGGGCGACAACAGCACGTTTATCTGGAAGCATCCTTGCGAGGATTTTAACACGACTACACAGCTTATCGTTCACGAGTCACAAGAGGCGATTTTCTTTATGAACGGAGAGGCTCTTGATTTGTTTGGGGCAGGCCGTTACACGCTTGAAACGCAAAACATCCCGAAGCTTGGTAAGATGATAAACAAGGCCACGGGTGGAGAGACCCCCTTTCATTGTGAGGTCTATTTCATTAACAAAACCGTGCAGATGGCGGTGAAATGGGGAACGGACTCCAAGGTTAGATTTCTCGATCCCAATCTTGGCATTCCATTGGAGATCGGCGCTTGCGGCGAGATGAATCTTGCTGTAGCGGATTCCCGTAAGCTTCTTTTGAAGCTGGTTGGTACTATGCGAGGTATTGCTTGGGGTGAAAATGGCGTAGGCTTTACAAAGTCTATTCAAAGCGCATTCCGTCCTCTTGTTTCAACGGCGGTAAAATCCCACTTGACAAATGCAATCAAAGCCAATAATATAAATATTCTCGAAATTGACGAGAGCCTTGAGACGCTTTCCGAGATTATGCGGAAGAGTATTGTGGGCGGTTTTGAGGAATACGGATTAACAATACCCGAGTTTTACATAACAAATATCTCTTTGCCCGAAAACGATCCCAATTTCAGAAGAATGAAGGAGCTGCACACGGTTTCCTTCCAAACGAGAATGATTCAGGCAGAGGCTCTTGTTAAATCCGCACAGGCGGATGCCGAGGCTGAGGTTACGGCGGCTCGCAGAAAGATCGAGATGGAAAGACAAACGACCGAGACCGAGGTCGCAAAGCGTGAGGCAGAGCGCGAGCTTATCAAGGCGCAGACCGAGGCACAGGCCGCAAAAATGGCTGGTTTTGCGGAAGCCGAGGTTATGCGGGCTAAGGGCTATACCGAAAAGGACGTTATGCAGGCAGAGGTTCAGAAGGCATATGCAGAGGGTCTTGGCAATATGACGATAACGGGCGGCGGCAGCGTTGCAGGGGATATGATAGGGCTTGGCGTTGGAATGGCGGCTGCAGGTGTAGTTGCTCCACAGCTTGGCGGTATGATGAAGGGATTTGGCGCGCCCATAAGCACCGAAGTAGAAGCAAAATGCGCGAAGTGCGGCGCAACACTTCCTCAAAATGCGAAGTTCTGTCTTGAGTGCGGCGAGAAGGTCGTTTCCGCAGACAGCGTCGTTTGCCCCGAATGCGGCAAGACGGTTGCAAAGGGCAAGTTCTGTCCCGAGTGCGGACATAAGTTTGCTACAAGCTGTCCGAAGTGCGGCGCGGATATTCCCGCAGGCTCAAAATTCTGCCTTGAATGCGGCGAAAAGCTTTGATAGGAGGACGATAAAATGAAAAAGAGATTCGGTTTATATGCGATAGCTTGGACGGTGCTTCTTGCTCTCTTTAACGTGATCGCATTTGTATCCGTCGGTTGGTCGGGACAGGAAAAATACACACCGTCCTTTTGGATCGGATACGTGTTTATCACTGTTATGTTCGTAGGTCAGCTTGCGTGTTCTTTTATAGCGTTTAAAGCTGATAGCGCAAAGAAGCTGTTCTATAATATTTCTTTAATCAGAACGAGTTATATCGGACTTATCGCTTCCTTTATCGTTGGCGGACTTTGTATGCTCATCTCCGCTCTTCCATATTGGGTTGGCATAATCGTTTGCGCTATCGTTCTCGTGGCTAACGTTCTTTCGGTTGTCAAGGCAACTGCCGCTATTGACGAGATCGAGCGTGTTGATGCAAAAGTGAAGGCGCAGACCTTCTTCATTAAATCCTTGACCGTTGACGCTGAAACACTTATGTCAAGAGCCAAGAGCGACGAAGCAAAGGCGGCAACGAAAAAGGTCTATGAGGCAATTCGTTATTCGGATCCAATGAGCAGCGAAGCGCTCGCTTCTGTCGAAGGTCAGATTACCGTTACGTTCGCAAAGCTCGCCGATGCCGTAGCGAATGAAACAGATGATATTGCTACAATCGCCAATGAGATTGTTATCTTGGTTGGAGATAGAGATAAAAAATGTAAACTTTTGAAGTAATAGAAGGGCAATAATAATGGCACTTTTTAAATGTAAAATGTGTGGTGGAGACCTCGAAATAGCCGAGGGAGTTTCAATTGCGGAATGTGATTATTGCGGCACGAAGCAGACCGTGCCGAAGGCTATTGATGAAAATCTTCAGAATTTGTTTAACAGAGCCAACACTCTGCGTATCAAAAGCGAGTTTGACAAAGCAGAAAAGCTCTATGAGAAGATAATTCAGGCAGATACAACCCAGTCCGAGGCATATTGGGGTCTTATTCTCTGCAAGTACGGTATTGAGTACGTTGACGATCCCGCTACGTTCAAGAAAATTCCCACTTGTCACAGAGCATCTTACGACTCTATCATAGCTGATGATGACTATAAGTCTGCAATTGAAAATGCAGACCTCTCTCAGCGTGCTATCTACGAAGAACAAGCAAAGGAAATTGACAGAATACAGAAGGAGATACTTGCGCTTGCGCAGAAAGAAGAGGCATACGACGTATTTATTTGCTACAAGGAGACCGATTCTGACGGAAGAAGGACGCAGGACAGCGTAATTGCAAACGATATTTATTATCAGCTTACGCAGGAGGGATTTAAGGTATTCTATGCCGCAATAACTCTTGAGGGTAAGCTTGGTTCGGCATACGAGCCTATCATCTTTGCGGCGCTCAATTCTGCAAAGGTTATGCTTACGATTGGAACCAGACCTGAATATTTTAACGCCGTTTGGGTAAAGAACGAGTGGTCGAGATACTTGAAGATTATTAAAAAGGATCGTTCCAAGCTTCTTATCCCTTGCTATCGTGATATGGATGCTTATGAGCTTCCTGAGGAGTTTGCGCACCTTCAGGCGCAGGACATGGCAAAGATTGGCTTTATCAATGACCTCGTTCGCGGCATAAAGAAAGTTGTTAAAAAGGATGAACCTAAGCCTGCTACCGTTGTAAAAGAAACCGTTGTTTCAAGTATGAATGCCAACGTCTCACCCCTCTTGAAGCGTGTCTTTATGTTTTTAGAGGACGGCGATTGGAATTCTGCCAATGAATATTGTGAAAAGGTTCTCGATCAGGATCCTGAAAATGCTGAAGCCTATCTCGGAAAACTGATGGCGGAGCTGCGCGTTCGAAATCAAGATGGATTAAAGGATTGCGGAGAGCCGTTTGATAAGAGAAATAATTATCAAAAGGCTATGAGATTTGGCGATGAGAAATTAAGAAATACTCTTAGTGGATATGTAGATTATATAATTACAAGAAATTTTGATGCTATATATGATGTCGCTATCCGTAAAATGAATACGGCAATGACGGAGGCTGATTTTAAAGCCGCTGCGGATGAGTTTTGCTCTATCATTGATTATAAAGACGCTAAAGAGAAGAGAGAAGAGTGCATTGGGAAGGCAAAGCAAGCACAGCTTGAAGGCGTATACAGTACGGCAATGGAACAAATGAGCATAGCAAACAGCGAAGCGGCATACAAGGCGGCGGCTACTGTATTTCAGCGCATTTTGATCTACAAGAATTCCGCAGAGCTTGTAGAAGAATGCCTTGAAAAAGCCGAAATCGCAAGAAAAGAAGCTTTCTTGTCATCGGCTCAAAGCAAGATAAGGAACGCCGGTAATTCTGTTAATTCTTACTATGAAGTTATTAAATTGCTTACCTCTATTAGTGGATATAAAAACGCCGATGAGTTAATTACTTATTGCAAGCAAAAGATAGATGAATTAAATGAGAAGGAAAGACTACGTAAATTAGAGCGAGCAAGGAAAGCAAAGCTCAACGAAAAAATCGTTATTATTGCAACCTCTATTGTATTTGCGGCTATTGTGTTTATTATAGTTTTGAACACCGTTATTATTCCTAACAATAAATATAATGACGCGATCGCGCTGATGGATGCGGGCGAATATGCTGAGGCAATATCTATCTTTGAGGAGCTTGAAGGGTATAAGGATAGCGAGGATAGAGTCAAGGAGTTTAAATACAATGAAGCTATAGAGCTGATGGATGATCAACAGTATTCATCGGCGTATGCTTTATTCAAGGAAATAAAAGACTATAAAGATTCCACTTCCCTTATGGATATCATTTATGAAAAGGTGATTTCTTCAATCAATGAATTAGCGTCGAGAGGGGATTATAAGGGTGCATATGAACAGGCCTTGGCTGCGGGTCTTACTTCGGAGCAGGTTTTAATGTTGGAGGCCTATAAGGCTATGGCTGAAGGCCAATATCAATATGCTATAAATGATTGTGGGTTGACCGAGATAACAATATTGTCGTCAGAAGGTATTGATGCAGATACGTTTAAGTACTGTAACATCGAATCAATAACGGGCCCCGCGGAAATAATGCAATATATTCCGTCGGGCAACTTGAAAAAAGTTGTTATTACGAGTGGAACGAGTATTTCGCTACGAGCATTTTATGGATATTCTCACCTCGAGAGCATAACTATCCCCGAAAGTGTAACAAGCATAGGCTCTTTGGCATTCTATAATTGCACAAGTCTTAAGAGTATAACTATCCCCGATAGTGTAACAAGCATCGGTGATTATGCGTTCTCTGGTTGCACGAGCCTTAAGAGCATAACTATCCCCGAAAGTGTAACAAGCATAGGTGATTATGCGTTTGTTTATTGCACAAGCCTTAAAACGGTATATTATACGGGAACACAAAAAGAGTGGGATAAGATTTCTATCGGGAGAGCGAATGACTATTTGACGAGAGCAACTCTTATTTGTAATTATAAATAGTAAAGCCTGTTATGAATAGGCTCTGAGAATTAAATGGAGCTTCAAATAATTTCATTTAAACGAAAATGCCGTGAGGTTGTCGACTTCTCGGCGTTTTCTTTTTAATGAAAAATTCGTGCTATTATGCTTTTAAATTTATATTCCCAAAAAAATTTTAAGAAAAAGTCGAAATAAAAAAGTATTTTTGAAAATTTTCTCGTATATTATTTATATGGATAGAATTTTGCGAAATATATCGCAAAAGGGAAAATTTACGGCGAGGCGGTGAAGCTTATGGCGGGCGGCAAGGGCGTTTGCGAATTCTTTCTTGAAAACGAAAAAAACAATTTATCCGAATTCGCGTTTTTGACATCAAACACGCGCGGACGGGAGCATCCGTATGAGCCGTGTGTTAACCGTACCGAGTTTCAGCGCGACCGCGACAAGATAATTCACTCGCAGTCGTTCCGCAGGCTTATGAACAAAACGCAGGTCTTTTTAGCACCCGCGGGCGACCATTACAGAACGAGACTTACTCACACCCTTGAGGTAACACAGATCGCGCGCATTATCGCGCGGGCGCTTCGCCTGAACGAGGATCTCACCGAGGCTGCGGCTCTCGGTCACGACCTCGGTCACACGCCCTTCGGTCACGCGGGCGAGGCGGCGCTGCAGGAGTGCTATTCGAGCGATTTCACACACTACAAGCAGAGCTTGCGCGTGGTTGAGCGGCTTGAAAATAACGGCCGAGGACTCAATCTTACTTATGAGGTGCGCGACGGTATTCTGAACCATTCGGGAAGCAATCTTGCTTCCACGCTCGAGGGAATCATAGTTAAATT
The DNA here is from genome assembly GCA_964567085.1 of uncultured Clostridium sp. GTDB lineage: Bacteria > Bacillota > Clostridia > Oscillospirales > CAG-272 > SVTX01. The sequence continues at coordinate 48,022 of CAZMKU010000002.1, read as the reverse complement.
TGCCGATCGGATAGCGTACATAAATCACGACATCGACGACGCGCGCCGCGCGGGAGTTCTCTCGACCGAGGATATACCGAGGGACATCCTCGACGTTCTCGGCTACGAGCACGGCGACAGAATAAACACGATGGTGTCGGCAACTATTGAAAACAGTCTCGGCAAGCCCTACATATCCATGGGCGAGACGGTGCAGGAGGCCACGAACGAGCTGCGCGCGTTTCTTTTCGAGCGCGTATACCGCAATCCGACGGTAAAGGGCGAGGATGCAAAGGCGCAGGAGATGCTCGTTAAGCTTTTCGGCTATTATGTGAAAAATCCCGAGCGGATGCCGAATTTTTATTATGAAAACACTAAAAGCGAGCCCGTGGAGAGATGCGTTTGCGACTTTATTTCGGGCATGACTGACAGATACGCCGCTCAGACATATAACGAATTGTTCGTTCCAAGGTTTTGGCGCGGTATCTGATAAAAATATATAAAAATATATTGAAAGGAAAAAATATGCGAATACCTAAAGAGGTGGTCGAGGAGATTCGCCGAAGAAACGACATAGTTGACGTTATCTCGGGCTACGTGAATCTCAAGCGGGCGGGCTCGAATTACAACGGACTTTGCCCCTTTCACAACGAAAAAACCCCTTCGTTTACGGTTTTTCCCGCAACACAGACCTTTTACTGCTTCGGCTGCTCACAGAGCGGCGACGCTATAAGCTTCGTTATGAGGAGCGAAAATCTTGAATACGTAGCCGCGGTTGAATCCCTTGCAAAGCGCGCGGGAATCAACATTTCCAAGGAATACGGCGAGGACGACACCTCGCGCCGTCGGCGCAGGATCCTTCAGATGAATCTTGAGGCGGCAAAGTATTTCAGGGCTTGCCTTTTCGACGAGAATTTGGGCAAGGTCGGAATGGACTATCTTAACGGCGCGAGAAATCTTTCGCTCCCCGTGATCAAGCATTTCGGTCTTGGCTTTGCGCCGAACGGCTTTGGCGGACTTACCGATCATCTTCACAAAAAGGGCTTTACGGATGCGGAGCTTATCGAAGGCTTCCTTTGCGGAAAAAGTCAGAAAACGGGGCGCACTTACGACTATTTCAGAAATAGAGTGATTTTCCCGATAATAGATACTACGGGCAACGTGATTGGCTTCGGCGGACGAGTTATGGACGATTCCAAGCCTAAATACCTTAACACGTCGGACACCCCCGCGTTCAAAAAGAGCAGAAATTTGTTTGCGCTCAATTACGCGCGGCATAATTGCTCGGACAAGCTTATACTTTGCGAGGGCTATATGGACGTTATCGCCCTGCACGCCGCGGGCTTTGAGAACGCGGTCGCGACTCTCGGCACGGCTCTCACCAACGAGCAGGCGAGAATGATGGCGAAATATACGAAGCAGGTGCTTATCGCTTACGATTCGGACGAGGCGGGACAGAGAGCGGCCAACCGCGCGGTTGCGATGCTCTCCGAGGTTGGACTTGACGTAAGGATACTTAAAATGCGCGGAGCGAAGGACCCCGACGAATACATTAAAAAATACGGCGCGGACAGCTTCCGCAAGATCTTGGGCGAGGGACGTACGGGCTTTGAATTCAAGATGGACAACCTCCTTCTTAAATATGACATCTCTCTTGCCGACCAGAAGATCAAGGCGGCGGCGGAGATGTGCGAATACATCTCGGAAATATGGAGCGACGTTGAGCGCGACGTTTATATTGGAGCTGCGGCGGCCAAATTCGGTATCAGCCGCGACGGAATCAAGAATGACGTTGCAAGGCTTCGCGCGAGCAAGATAAACGAGCACAAGCGGGCGGAGAGCAAAAATGCCAAGCTTGACGCTATGGGAATCGGAGACAAGGTCAATCCCGACGCCGCGAAGAATATCCGCGCTAACGCCGCGGAGGAGGCGGTTATGGGACTTTTACTTATGTTTCCCGAATATCGCGCGGGTGTTTTAAGTGGAAAATTCAAGCTTTCTGCGGACGATTTCCTGAGCGAGTTCAACCGACGCGCGTTTGAAAAAATAATGGAGCTTGAGAGTGAGGACGGCTACGCCTTCTCGGTGCTTGGTGAATTTTTCAACACGAACGAGATATCGCGTCTGGGACGGATGGAAATGAAGAGACGCTCGCTTACCGAGAACGGTGTGAACGTATTCGAGCAGAGCATTGAATCGTTAAAGCACGAAAAGGCTATGAAGAGCAGCACGGAGAGCGGCGACTCGGTCGATATGATCGAAAAAATACTTCAGGCGAAGAGAAATAAGCTGAATAAAGCATAAAAACAAAAACAGTACATTTAATTTTAAATTGTTTGTTGAGAAAAATGGATATATTTTGTTTTTGAATCAGAAAGGACATAAAAATGGCAGACGAAAAGAAGAACGTAAATGAAAACAAGAGCAATAAGATCGACGACCTTATTGCCAAGGGCAAAAAGAGCGGTCTTACCGACAACGACCTCGACGAAGCGCTCGAGGAGATGGACTATGACATAGACAGCCTTGATAAGCTCTACGAATCCCTTGAGGACAATAATATTCCGCTTCCCGACGACATTTCAAACGCCGAGATGGAGGAAATTCAGAACGAGGTGTCAAAGTTTGGCACGGGCGAGAATATGGAGAAGATCCTCGAGCAGGAGGGCTTTGCCATTGACGACCCCGTTCGTCAGTATTTAAAGGAGATCGGCCGTATTCCGCTTCTTGATGCCGAGGAGGAGAGAGAGCTCGCTGAGAGAATGGCGAACGGCGACGAGGAGGCGCAGATGAGACTCGTCGAGTCCAACCTTCGTCTCGTTGTAAGTATTGCAAAGAGATATCTCGGACGAGGTATGTTTTTCCTTGATCTCATTCAGGAGGGTAACCTCGGTCTTATGAAGGCGGTCGATAAGTTCGACTATCAGAAGGGCTATAAATTCTCCACCTACGCTACATGGTGGATAAGACAGGCGATAACACGCGCGATCGCCGACCAGGCGAGAACTATCCGTATTCCCGTTCATATGGTTGAGACAATTCACCGCGTAACGAGATATTCCCGTCAGATGCTTCAGGAGCTGGGCCGCGAGCCCACTGCCGACGAGATCGGTGAAAAGATCGGTATGAGCGCTGAAAAGGTAAGGGAAATACTCAAAATTTCGCAGGACCCCGTATCTCTTGAAACACCTATCGGTGAAGAGGAGGACAGCCACCTTGGCGACTTTATTCCCGACGACGATACGCCCGCTCCCGCGGACGCGGCTGCATCCACTATCTTGCGTGAGGTCATCGAGCGCGAGCTTCATACCCTCACACCCCGTGAGGAGCACGTTATCAAGCTGAGATTCGGTCTTTACGACGGCAGAACGAGAACGCTTGAGGAGGTTGGTAAGGAATTTGATATTACGCGTGAGCGAATCCGTCAGATCGAGGCGAAGGCGCTCCGTAAGCTCCGTCACCCCAGCCGCGCGCGTCACCTCAAGGGATTCCTTGATTGATAACCTTTTCATTTGTAAATATTTTTGTTTTTGCATACCAAAAAAACTGTTTTAAAAATGTTAAATTCAAACAATAAAAATATCACTTTGCACAAAACCCAAAACTTGGCGTTGTTGAAAACGACTAAGCGAATTACTGCGGGCGCAAAAAAGACGTGTAATTATATATAATATATTAAATTGTACGTAAAAATCCCGTCTTGACAAAAGTGGCTTTTTATTGTAAAATCAAAGTGTATGTATTTCTTTTGGCGGCGGTGCGCCTGCTCTTTGGCGGTATTGAGCGCGCGCTTCGGCGGGACTGTCCGAATAAGTCCTTATTTGTGTTGCGCCAAAAGGAAATTTAAGGAGGAGATTGTATGTATAAGAGACTCTTAAGCATGGCGTTGGCCGTGATTATGCTGTTGTCTTTGGGCGCGCTTGTCAGCTGCTCTGACCGTAGCGACCTTGATGAAACGGAAATTCTTGACGTAACGACGATAAGCATGTGGATAGTTTCCGAAAATAAAGTAAGCGCGGCAACCGAGAAGCTCGTCGAGGAGGCTTTTTCGGAGATCACCGTGTCAAAATACAAGGTGTACGTTGACCTTTTCTTCTATACCGAGGACGAGTATTTCTCAACTCTCGAGGCAAAGCTCGTTGAGCTTGAGGAGGAGCAGAAGATAATTGACGAGCTCAAGGAAAAGCTTGACGATAAGATCGCTGACGCGAGCGGCGGTAAGCTTACCGAGGAAGAGATCATAAATAATTTCTTTGAGGAAAATCCCGAGTACGAGCCCTACAGAGATTCTTACGATTCGGGCGCGTCGGAGACGGTCGAGCTTGAGACTGAGATCGTGGACGGTATGTCCAAGCCCGTATATCCCAAGGCTGAGGACAATCAGGTGGATATTATTTATATTGCGGGTCGTGACAGGTACATAAGCTATATTGACAACGAGTGGCTTGCTCCTCTTGACGAAGAGCTTGCGGATACTGCGGCAAAGCTTTCGACGTACGTTTCCACTCCTCTGCTTTCGGGTGCGAAGATCGGTGACGCTACGTATGCGATCCCCAACAATAACGAGATCGGTGAATATACATACATGCTTCTCGATAAGGAGATTTGCGACAAGTATTATTTCGATTATACTAAGGTAACCTCCATTATAGACTGTCAGAGCTTGGTTGAGGATATCCTGCTTCACGAGAACAAGGGTCTTACGTCCGAGGACGACGGATACGTTCTTCCCATTGCGTCTTCCTTTGACGAGTGTCTTGATATGCTTGTTTGGTATTGGAATATCGACGTTGCGACTCAGTACGTCGACGCCGTTGACGAATACGGCGACGTAATGCTCGACGATGACGGCGATCCTATCAGAGTTGCCGATCACGAATATACGATAAACAGAGACAACAAGTTCAACTTGGTTGGCTGTCTCTACGGTTCTCCTCTTAATATCAACAGAGGTGACATTACTCTCGGATTCAATTCGCTCTTTGGCGATGAGGAATACGTAAATACGCTTCTCGCCTTGAAAAAGTACGAGTTTGATAATTGCTACGGCGAGGCTGCCGACGGACAGAAGAGCGCGATCTCCTTTATGAAGGGCGATTATTCCGTTAAGGCGGATTGGACTGATTCCGCCCGCGGCGTTTACACGGACGAGAACGGCGAGCAGTATTATGCCGTTGTTGTTGAATACCCCCAGGCTGACGAGAGCGATATTTACGGAAATATGTTTGCGGTAACCTCGTTCTCCGATTACCTTACGGAGTCTATGAAGGTTATCACGGAGCTTAATACGACCAAGGGACTCAAGAACATCCTTCAGTACGGAGTTGAGGGCGTTCATTACGTGGTGGAGAAGGGCTCGCTCAGACGTCTCAACAACGATTATATGATGAATATGGACGTTACGGGCAACTGCTTCTTGGCATACCCCGAGGAGGGCAAGCCCACGAATTATTGGGAAAACGTCAGAAATCAGAACGGCGAGGCGCTCATTGATCCTCTGCTCGGCTTTGATCTTACCGAAATGGTGGATTCCTACACGGTGTCTGCTGACAAGCCCGCGGCGCTTGATGTTACAATGATAAAAAATATCGCGGAGATGTCGAGCTCTATTTGGGCAGAGCTTGAGGCGTGCACGACCTATAAGGAGTATTCGAATCTTATCAACGGTCCTACGGGCTCGCTTTCTATCGATCCTATCGTTGAAAGGCTTAAGTATAGCGCGGATACGACCGTTAAGTTTGGCAATAAGACGATCGACCTCTACAAGTATTGCTCGGGTACGTATAAGCCTGACAGTGAGGGCGACGCATACTATCCTTACACGGTTTACCTTGAATGGAACGCAAGGCAGTAAGAATTTGATTTTATACAGCCCTCACGCGCGTGGGGGCTGTTATTTTGGAGAAATAATAATGAATAATAAATATACCCATATAATCTGGGATTTTAACGGGACTATTCTCGATGACGTCGAGCCCGGCATTGTTAGTGTGAATGCTTTGCTCGAAAAGTACGGTGTGCCGAAAATTCCCGATACGGATACCTACAGGAGGGCGTTCGGATTTCCCGTTAAGGATTACTACGAGAGAATCGGATTTGATTTTACCAAAACGCCTTACGACGTGCTTGCGGTTGAGTGGGTGGAGCTTTATCTTGAGCATACTAGGGACCCGAAGATCGTTCGCGGGGTCAGAGAGCTGCTTGAATATATTCGGGGAAGGGGAATAGATCAGCTCGTTTTGTCGGCGTGCGAGATAGGTATGCTGACGGATCAACTGCGCCAGCTTGACGTTTATGAGCATTTCACCGAGGTAATAGGTCTTACCAACATTCACGCCGCGGGTAAGGGAGAGCTTGCGAGGGCTTGGCGCGAAAGCAATCCCGATGCGAGGGCGCTCTATATAGGCGATACCACTCACGATTACGAGGTTTCTCAAATACTTGGCGCGGACTGCGCTCTGTTTGCGGGCGGACATCAGGATAGAGCGAGACTTGAGGCCTGCGGCGCTTTCGTGTTTGATGATTTCTCCGAATTGGAAAATATTATTGGATAAATATTATATGAATACAAATCAGCCTTGATTTTATTGTCAAGGCTGATTTTTTGCTCTTAATTATTAGAATATTAACAACAAGTTTAAAACACAACAAAATGTAGATAGCAAGGCGAGCGCAATGGAGGCTGAAAGCAAGGAAGCGATGCGGCTTGACTGCCGAGGAATGATCGGAGAGCGCGAGACCTTTGCGGGACGTTTTTTTGCGTTGTCTTTCGGCGCAAAAGAGGGCTGTGACGCTCTTGCGATCATCGCTCCCTGCGGCGCGGCTGATTTCTGCGCGAAGCGCTGTTCTTCGGTAAAATGGGATTTCAAGAAAAATGGCAATAATTGTAAAATAAAACGACCAAATTCGTTTTACGAAGCTTTCGGCGCGCCGATGGGCGCAAAAACGGAGCCCCTTGGGGTTAAAGCTGACCGAAAATTAAAACTTTTTTGATTTTGACGGGTGTAGAAAAATAGTCCTCAAAATTGTGGGAAATGCACAAATCAGGCGGTCACGTGACTGCAAAGCGGAGCTTGATTGAATTTGCTTCTTGAACAAAATGCGGTAAAAATAATTTACCTCGCGATATTTTTGAGGCTTTTTAGTGTAAAAAAGAGCGTAAATTCAACCAAAAGCGCCCGAAAACTTGCGAAATTACCATAAAAATAGTAAAAATAAATTACCTTTACGACTTTTAATAAATTAACGCCTTGTCGCGGCGGCTTTTTTACAATTTTGAGGCTGAAAACAGGTGTGGTTTTTGAACGCTTTTTGCCTGCTTTTCCCTTTGCGCGTAAGTTTTTTATTGCCATATTTTGCTTGACAATTTTACTCCAAATGTGTTATTATATTAGAGTAAATTTAGGGCATAGTGCGCAACGAATTTGTTATGCGATGACCTGAGTTTGGCGCGGACGGTGTGATTTTTTGCCAACGGCTTCGAAACCTCGCGTTTGTCCGTGTTTAAATGTGAATTTTCGCTATCCTTGAGGGTTCGGACTCGTGGGGCGTCGGAAATTTACAGTCAATTGCATAGCATAGTGTTGTTGCCGCGTGCCAGAGGACGCCGTTCGGCGTTTATAGTGGTTTTTCCTTTTACCGCAAGGGATTGCTATTATTTATTATCCGGTTTACGTGTATCGCGCTGCATTATGCGTAAGCTTTACCTAAATGGCGGCTTATCCGCCGAAAAAATCAGCAGGAGGAAAGTTTTTAATGGGAAAGACGAAATTTCAAAGATTAACAGCAATGTTGCTTTGTTTGATGTTTGTTATTGGTTGTTTTTCATTGCCGGCGTTTGCCGAGGAGAGCTCTACCGCCACGTCATCGAGCTCGAGCTCCTCAACGGCTAATACCAGCAAAATTCAGGAAATAAGAGAACTGCTCAATGCCATTTCCTACGATGAGTATTTGTCGGGCGCGATTGGTGTGTCGCCCGCAAAGGCTGGGAATACGGTTGTCATTGATGCGGTAAATGATCTCGTTTCCGAGCAGAGCTCCGATTGGAAGGTCGACACCTACGGCGGCGTAGAGGCACTTTACACGTCGGGTTCGGGCTCTGTTACTTGGGCATTTGAGGTTCCCGAGACCGCAATGTACACGATCGTTATTGAGTACTATGCGGTTGAAGGTAAGCCTGCGGCTATAGAGAGAGTGCTCAGGATCAACGATGAGGTTCCTTTCAAGGAGGCTCGCTATCTTGCGTTCCAGAAAAACTGGATAAATCTTTACCAGGATGGCGTTTATACGGGCAAGGAGGATGAATCCACCGTCAGGAGCGAGGGCGAGGCGGCAGGTCTTGTTGCAAAGATCAACGCCGACGGAAATCTTGCGTTCGAGTATCCTGAGATCTGGACCGAGGCGGCTTCTGATTTCTGCCAGAAGTATTCGATCAGATTTATGAAGGTTGACGTTTGGGGCAACGAGCTTCGTCCCGACGCCGAGCAGGCTCCTATCTGGTCCGAATATCAGATCAAGGACAGCATGGGCTTCTATTCGTCACCCTTTGAGTTCGTGTTCGAGGCGGGTAAGGTCAATACCATTACTCTCGAGGGCAAGAACGAGGATATGGCGATAAAGAGTATTACCCTTTGTCCCGCGGAAGAAATTCCTACGTATGAGGAATATAGAGCGGCTCTCGGTGACGTTTCCAACGGAACGGGCAGCATCAAGATCGAGGCCGAATTTACGAATACAACGACTGACAAGACGATATACGCGCTTGAGGACAGATCCAGCGCGGCAACGTCCCCCTCGAGCCCCGAGGTGACCTTGCTCAACACTATAGGTGAGTCCAAGTGGCAGACGGCGGGTCAGGCTATCACCTATAAGTTCCGGCTCGGTGAAGGGGAGAGCGGTCTTTACGATATCGTTACGAGATTCAGACAGAACGTTCTTGACGGTATGTACGTAAACCGCGCGCTTTACATTTACAGCGGCGAAGGCGTGAGCGAGGGCGAAGCGGGTTATTATAACGGTATTCCCTTCGAGGAAGCGAAGGCGCTTGTATATAATTACAGTGATAACTGGCAGGTTACGGACTTAAGAAATTCCGACTCGGACGACGGCTATCAGATCTACTTCAAGGAAGGCGTCGTTTACACGATAAAGCTTGAGGTTACCCTCGGCGAGATGGGCGAGATCGTAAATAAGGTTCAGGAATGTCTTGATAGCATCAACGACGATTACCTTTCCATTATTCAGCTTACGGGTACGACTCCCGACGCTGACCGTGACTACGGCTTCAAGAGAATTATGTATAACGTGCTCGTTGATATGAACAAGCAGTCGAGAATTCTCGACAACGAGCCCAGTGAGGCCTATCCCGAGCCGGGTGTTGCTCAGGTATTGACCGAGCTCGCGGGACAGAAGTCCGCGAACGTCGGTACGCTCCAGAAGATAGCGGACCTGCTTCATACGATGGCTGTTGACGAGAGCGAGATCGCGCAGAATCTCTCCCGTCTTAAATCCTATATCGGTACGCTCGGTACCTTCCTCTCGGATGCAAAGACACAGCCCTTGCAGATGGACTACCTTATTATTCAGTCTCCCGAGGAGGATATGCCCAAGGCGGGCGCAGGCTTCTTCAAGGCGCTCTGGCATGAGGTGAAATCCTTCTTTGCAAGCTTTACGCGTGACTATAACGCGATAGGCGCTACGACCACTGAGGAGGTTGAGGGCGTCGAGGTTTGGATGGCTTCGGGACGAGATCAGTTCCAGGTCGTTCGTAACCTTATAAATAATGACTTTACAAATTCTACCGGTATAACGGTGGATCTTAAGCTCGTAGCGGGCGGTACGCTTCTTCCCTCGATCTTGGCGGGTGAGGGACCTGACGTGTATCTCTCTCTCGGACAGGACGACGTTATCAACTACGCGATCCGTTCGGCGGTTCTTCCTATTGAGGAAAACGACGGATTTGAGGAGGTAACGAAATCCTTTACCAACGCGGCTATGCTGGTTCTCGGTATTGAGGACGCGGAGGGTGTAAGACACTATTACGGTCTTCCCGAGGTTCAGTCATTCGCGATGATGTTCGTTCGTACGGACGTGCTTGCCGACCTTTACAGTGAAATGAGTGACGGTGACGAGGTCGACGAAAATGTTATTCCCGAAACGTGGGAGGACGTAATGGCGCTCATTCCTCTGCTTCAGGCAAGAGAGATGGAGATCGGTCTTACGACTGAATACAGAATGTTCCTCTACCAGATGGGCGGTGACCTTTTCGCTGATGACGGTATGAGAATCAATCTCGATTCGAAGGTGGGTCTTGAGTCCTTTGAAAAGATGTGTAAGCTGTTTACGGACTATAAGTTCCCCTACGTTTACGACGCTGCAAACCGTTTCAGAACGGGTGAAATGCCTATCTTGATCGGTGACTACACGGGTCTTTACAATCAGCTCAAGGTATTCGCCACGGAAATCGAGGGCCTTTGGGAATTCGTTCCGCTGCCCGGTATTGAGAACGAGGACGGCGTGATAAATAACCAGTCCATCTCGGGTGTTGCCGCAACCGTAATGGTTAAGGGCGCGGAGGATCAGAGAGAGGACGCTTGGGAATTTATGAAGTGGTATACGGGTAAGGACTGCCAGACGGAGTACACCAACGAGATGGTTGCTATTATGGGTCCCTCCGCAAAGCACCCCACGGCAAACATTGACGCTCTTGAAAGCTTGCCTTGGACACAGGAGGAATTCGCTCAGATCTCGGCTCAGATCGAGGGTCACGACGGCCCCGGAGGTCTCGACGGACTTGCTGCTATCCCCAACTATCCCGGCGCGTATATTGTCGCGCGTTATACAAACTTTGCATTCCTGTCGGCATATAACGATAAGGAAGATCCCAAGCAAGCTTTGCTTTCTTACATTAACACGATCAACAAGGAAATTTCCAGAAAGAGAACCGAATTCGGACTTGAAACGCTTGAGCAGGGTGAAACACTTGCATCCAAGCGACTTTCTCAGGCGCAGAAAGCTGTTGACTCGCTCGTAGAAAGAGGATTTGAAAATACCGCTCTTCTTAATAAGGTGAGATCCGCTATCAAGAGCGACGATATGACGACGATCCGCGAGGCTGCCGAAGAGGTTGCGGCTCTTGTAGGCGAGTCTGCAAAGACCGACCTTAAGGGCGATGCGATGAATATTAAAACAATGCAGGTTCAGAACAAGGATATCGCTGATACGAACAGATTCGGCGAGGACAACGTTCTCTACTTCCTTTCCGTAGCGCTCAGCGATGCGGCAAACGCGATGTCAAAGTATTGATATTGAGATTAACTAAATAAATTAAAAATCTAAAAAAGGAGAGAACAAATGCTTAAGAAAGCAGAAAAACAAGCTGCGGCCCGAAAGGATATGACGATGGCGCAGTGGGTTTGGAAAGAAATGAAGCGTAACTGGATAGCATACGTTATGGTTGCGCCCTATATGATTCTTTTCACGATCTTCACGGTGCTTCCTGTATTGCTTTCCATAGCGCTTAGCTTTACGGACTTCAATATGCTTCAGGCCCCTGATTTTGTATTTTTGGATAACTACATAACTTTGTTCTTCGATGACGATATATTCTTAACTGCATGCAAGAATACGTTTATATTTGCCTGCATAGTAGGACCTGCATCCTACCTTATGTCCTTCCTGGTAGCGTGGTTCATCAACGAGCTTCCTCCCAAGATAAGAGCGGTCGTAACCCTTGTATTCTACGCCCCCTCTATTTCAGGTAACGTATATCTTATCTGGGGTACGCTCTTCTCGGGCGACTCCTACGGTTGGGTAAACGCTATGCTTCTTGAATATAACCTCATAGAAGAGGAAATCAACTTCTTCCAAAGAGAAGAATACGCCATGGCGCTCTGTATAGTCGTTGCGCTCTGGACGTCTCTTGGTACATCCTTCCTGTCCTTTATCGCGGGACTTCAGGGCGTTGACCGTTCGCTTTACGAGGCTGGCGCGGTTGACGGAATTAAGAACAGATGGCAGGAGCTTTATTACATAACGCTCCCGTCCATGAAGCCTCAGCTTATGTTCGGTGCCGTAATGGCGATTACGGGCTCGTTCGGCTTCGGCGGCGTCGTTGACGCGCTCTGCGGATTCCCGTCTGTAAACTATTCGTGTCACACGATCATGCACCATCTGAGTGACTACGGCGGTATGAGATACGAGACGGGCTACGCGTCGGCTATTGCCGTGGTGCTGTTCGTGATAATGATCGGCGCGAATGCTCTCGTTAAGAAAATACTCTCGAAGGTAGGTACGTAATATGGCAAAGCTCAGAACCAGAAAACATAAAGTCGTACTTGCCCGCTCCGCAGGAGGCGACGCGTTCATTACGGTCATACTCGTAATTCTCGGATTGTTTATGTTCCTTCCGATGTTTTACGTTATAATGCAGTCGTTAAAGCCTCTTGACGAGCTTTGGATGTATCCTCCGAAATTCATAGTTATGAGCCCTACGCTCAATAACTTCAAGTCACTTTTTATGCTTATGAATACTTCGGTGGCTCCGTTCTCAAGATACATATTCAACACGATATTCACCTCGGTTGCAGGAACGTTCGGACACCTGTTCATCGCTTCCCTGGCAGCCTACACGCTTGCAAAGATCAAGTTCCCCGGTGCGAAGGGAATGTTCCAGCTCGTGCAGACTTCTCTTATGTTTAACTCCACGGTTACAACGATTACTTCCTTTATTATAATGTCTGCATTCGGTTGGCTTGACTCTTACCTTGCAATTATCGTTCCCGCATGGGCATCTACGCTCGGTCTTTACCTTATGAAGCAGTTTATGGACACGAACGTTCCCGACACGGTTCTTGAATCCGCGCGTCTTGACGGCGCGGGCGAGCTTCGAACCTATTGGGTGATCGCGATGCCTATGGTTAAGCCTGCTTGGCTTACGCTTATCATTTATTCGTTCCAGTCACTCTGGAATCAGGGCTCTTCGATGTATATTCACTCCGAGCAGCTCAAGTCCTTTAACTACGCTATCGGACAGATCACCGCGGGCGGTATCAAGCGCGCGGGCGCATCGGCGGCATCTCAGGTTATTATGATGATGGTACCTATTCTGGTATTCGTTGTATCCCAGTCCAACATTATTGAAACGATGGGATCCAGCGGTATGAAAGACTAATTTTAGGAGGAAATCTAATGAAAAACATCACAAGAATATTGTGCGTTGTATTTGCAGTAATTATGATCGCCTCCTGCGCAATAATAGGAGCTCAGGCATCATCTGCTTATCAGACGTACACGTATTCTATCGACGGATATCCGCTTCTTTCTCCTGACGCGTATGACGTTGAGGATACGATAGACTCCGAAAAAATGGGACTCGAGGTTGCCTTGAATTCTCCCAGCGATATTATTACCGATAAATCAGGTAACGTATATATCGCGGACACGGGTAACAACAGAATCGTGGTTCTTTCGAGATACTATGAATTCAAGTTCGAGATCTCTACGTTCAAGAACAGCGTCGGCAACGACGATACACTTTCGGGCCCCAAGGGCGTGTTCGTAAGCGACGATACGATCTGGGTGTGCGACACCGGCAAATCCCGAATAGTTGCGTTCAATCTCGACGGCAGCTTCAAGAAAATACTCGAAGCGCCCGAATCAAGCCTTTTTGGCGACGATGCGAAGTATGAGCCCATAGCGCTTGCGGTTGACGCATACAACAGACTTTTCGTTGTATCCGCATCCACCTATCAGGGTATTATCATATTGACCGATAACGGTCAGTTCCAGAAATTTATCGGCGCGCAGGCAACTGAAATTTCCGCGTGGGAAAAGATCTGGAGAAAGCTTCGTACAGAAGAGCAGCAGTCTCAGCAGACGGAAAACGTATCTACCGAGTTTAACAATATCGCGCTCAGCTCCGACGGATTTATCTACGTAACCACGTCGACTATTTCCGAGGCTACGGTTCAGAGCCAGATCCTGGCGAAGGCTACGGACGGTACGTATATGCCCGTTAAGAAGCTCAACACGAGCGGTGACGAGATCATGGCGCGTAACGGATTCTGGCCGCCTGTCGGTGAGATCGACTACAGCAACGCCTCCAAGGACGCTGATGCTGATGACAACGGCGTATCCAAGATCGTAGACGTTGCGGAGGGAGAAGAGGGAACATGGTCGATCATCGACCAGAAGAGAAGCCGTATCTACACCTACGATAAGAACGGCAACCTGCTCTTTGCCTTTGGCGAAACGGGTAATATGATGGGAAGCATCGTGAGAATCACGGCTATTACCTATCAGGGCGACAAGATGCTCGTCCTTGACTCCTCGCAGTCAACAAATAACTTTACCGTATTTAAGCGCGAGCCATACGGCGATACGATCCTTGAGGCTATTGCGGCTGAAAACGATCAGGACTTCGATACGGCTATCAACAAATGGACCGACGTGCTTAAGTCCAACTCGAACTTCGACGCGGCTTACGTAGGTATCGGTCAGGCTATGTACAGAAACGGTGACTATGAAAGGTCGCTTGAATACTTCGAATCCGCGTACGACACGGAAAACTGGTCTAACTCCTATAAGGAAATAAGAAAGGAATGGATGTCAAATTACTTCCTCGTTCTTATCGCGATCATAGGCGTTATTATCGCAGGCGTTGTTCTCTTCAATAAGTTTATTACGAAGGTCAATAAGGCTGCAGCGGTTTCGGGTAAAAAGAAGACATTTGGCGAGGAGCTTGCATACGGCTTCTACGTTATGGTCCATCCGTTTGACGGCTTCTGGGATCTGAAGCACGAAAAGCGCGGCTCGATAAGAGCGTCGCTCGTATATATCGCGGTTACAATTATCGCGTTCTTCTACCAGTCGGTTGGCTCGGGCTATCTTATGAATCCCGAGGGCAATTACGGAACTATCTGGGGTCAGGCGCTCAGCGTTCTCGTTCCGCTCTTCCTTTTCGTAGTTGCAAACTGGTGTCTTACCACGCTTTTTGAGGGTGAAGGTAGCTTCAAGGACATCTTCATTGCTTGCTCTTACAGCTTGCTTCCCCTGCCGATCCTTATTATCCCCGTGACGATCTTTTCGAACTTCTGCATCTCTACGGAAATAAGCATTATCAACCTTATTACGACGTTTGCGTTTATCTGGCTTGCATTGCTTATCTTCTTCGGTACGCAGGTTACACACGATTACACGATGGGTAAGAATATAATCACTATCGCGGGCACCGCGGTTGCGATGATCTTTATTATGTTTATTGCGATTTTGTTCTCGACGCTTATTTCGAAGATGGTGAGTCTCGTAACAAATATCGTTACAGAAATTCGGTTCCGACTTTAATTTACAGATAGGAGAAGGATAGTATGAAAAATTACATTAGAATAATATCGCTGCTCTTAACTGTTTTGTTAATTCTCGGTTCAATGACAGCTTTGATGACGATTGGCGTATCCGCAGATGAGTTCGACGACGAGCTTGACGATGAATTTGCGGATGACGAGTTCACTGACAGTGAGGACAGCGAAGACGGCGGGGAGGAGACTGATACCTCCGAGGTTGCCGAGGACGAGGAGGAATCCGAGGAGGCAACCACGGTAGATAAGGCTACTTTATATAAGGAGACTATCTACGCGACTCCCGAGGAAAAGCTCGCAACGATGGAGCTCAGGAGAACGGTTGGCGATTACGAGCTTTACGTAGACTCTTACAGCGGTGAGGTTGCTTTCAGAAATAAGGTTACGGATGAGATATTGTTCTCCAATCCTTACGACGTAGGCGCTTCCAAGGCGGATGAGAACGATAACTCCACAAAGGAAGAGCTTCTCTCTCAGATCATCGTTAAGTACACAAGCATCTCTGACAACGTTACGAATACGTTTTTAAGCTTCAGAGAGGCAGCTTACAGAAATCAGATAACGATAAAAAATATCAAAAACGGTATTCGTGTAGAATACACAATGGGACGTGAACAGGCGAAGATGCTTGTACCTATGCTTATTGAAAAGTCAAGATTCGAGGAAATTCTCGCCACTATGGAGAGCAATATTGCCCCCGGTGACAGAGACGCAAGACACGAGCTTGAAAAATTCCAGGCATATTACACGTTCTACGACACGTCCAATATGTCTAAGAAGGAGCAGGAGCTTATCAATTCCCAGTATCCTGCTACAAAGACTATGGCGGTTTACGTGTTTGACCCCAATGCTACTGAATACGAGCTCGCAAGATGCGAAAATATAATCAAGAGCTATGCTCCCGATTATACCTATGAGGATCTTGAAGAGGATCATACTCAGACTCAGTACGTATCAAAGGACGCAAATCCCCCCTTGTTCAAGATGGCTCTTGAATATACCATTGATGAGAACGGTCTTTCCGTAAGACTTCCCGCAAACGGTATCAGATTTAACGAGTCTCTCTACAGACTTGAATCCGTTACTGTTCTCCCTTATATGGGCGCGGGCAGCAACTCTTACGAGGGCTACAACTTCTTCCCCGACGGCTCGGGCGCGCTCTTTGATTATCAGGACCTCAATATCAACACCGCGAAAACGGTAAGCGGTAAGGTATACGGTCAGGACTATGCATACCATGCGGTTACGGGAGAATATCAGAAGTCGATTTCTTATCCCGTATTCGGCGCGGTTGAAGAAACGGTTTATTACAAGTACAAGGGTGTTGACGATAATACAGGCGAGGAATTCGAGGTAGTTCTCAACGCAGGTCTTGCCGACAAGTACCTTGATGAAACCGTTAACGCGAAGATCAGAAACAGAATAGGAAGCTTCGTCGTATCGGGAACCGATCTTACGTATGCGGATATTTTGAATAGCTCGGTGCTGACGAAGGAGGCTATTACCGATAAGAGAGGCTTTGTGGCGATAATAGAAGAGGGCGACGCGCTCTCCGAGCTTTCCACAAACCATCACGGCTCAAAGAGCGAGTATAACTCGCTCCAGATAAAGGTGACTCCCAGACCTACGGACTCGTATACTATTTCCGATTCGCTTTCCGTAAATCAGGAAAACAACGAATGGACGGTTACGTGTGATAAGAAGTACGTTGGAAGCTACAGAATAAGATACGTTCTTCTTTCCGACTACGAGGCTCCCGAGGGTACTGAATACGAGACGTACGATACGTCCTGGTTCGGTATGGCGGTTGCTTACAGAGATTATCTTATGTCGGGTGACGATCCTATACTGACACCTCTTACGAGCGATGACCTTACGGAGGATATCCCGCTTTACATTGAAACCTTCGGCGCGCTCGAGACGCTTGAAAAGGTGCTCTCGATTCCCGTAAAGACGATGACGCCTCTTACGACCTTTGAGGATATAAGGACGATGTACGAGGATATTTCCGCGGGAGAGGACGGCATTACGAACGTAAACTTCAAGCTTACGGGCTATGCGAACGGAGGTCTTGAATCACAGGTTCCTTACCGATTTAAGATTGAAAGCGCGGTTGGCGGCAAGAGCGGCTTCCAGGAGCTTCTTAACTACGCCGCTGAGGTAAACGAGGGAGATAATACGAATCTCGGTATTTTCCCCGACTTTGAATTCGCTTACGTTAAGTATACGGGTATGTTCGACG
The DNA here is from genome assembly GCA_964567085.1 of uncultured Clostridium sp. Taxonomy (GTDB): domain Bacteria; phylum Bacillota; class Clostridia; order Oscillospirales; family CAG-272; genus SVTX01. The sequence goes on along the minus strand of CAZMKU010000002.1, from coordinate 30,445 downwards.
GCATTAACCTCAACAAGCACGTGGTTAAGACCATCGACGACCGTTACGCGAGCCGTAGAACGTACACTGCAACGCAGGGTATGGTAAACTACTACGAGCTTGCAATTTCTCCCGCATATTTCTCGAGATTCTACGAAAAGATCACGAAGAATTATGCAGAAAAGTTCGACAACGTTATTGGTATTTCCGTAGCGTCGCTCGGTTACACGCTCAACTCCGACTTTGATGAGGATGAGCCTTATAACAGAGAAGACTCCAAGGATTATACCGTCAGCGCGCTCGAGTATCTTGACAATACCTATAATCAGGTTATGACACAGGGCGGAAACTCGTACTCTTGGAAGTACGTTGACCATATTTTGGGTGTTGCTCTTGACTCCTCGCGTTATAACATCTCCTCCGAATCAGTTCCTTTCCTGGGCGTCGTTCTCCACGGCTCCGTTCAGTTTGCGGGCTCTCCTCTTAACATGGAGGGTAATATGGAATACGCAATGCTCAAGGCAATTGAAAACGGAGCGTCCCCCTACTTTATCCTGTCCTACCGGAATACACAGAATCTTAAGGAAAACGAGTTCTTCTCTAAGTACTACTCCGTAAGATACGACATCTGGAAGGATGATATAGTTGATATTTACAACAAGCTCAATGATGCTCTCTATGACGTTCAGGATAAGTTCATTATCGGACACGAGTACGTTGAAAATGCAGAGCGTGTGCCTGACCTTGACGAAATTCAGAGTGATATTCTTGCGGAAATGGAAGAATTCCAGAATATGCAGGAAAACATCGTTGAAATTGAAAAGCAGGAAAAGCTGAATGAGGTTTCTGCAGCAAGACAGGAATGCCGTGATATTCAGATCTGGGCTAACAAGCAGTATGAAGAGGTTTGGAAGATCTTTAGCGTAACGGCTAAGGAGGATGAGGCGCTCATCAACGAGTTCCTTGCAACTTATAATAGTAATTGCGCTGCTCTTGCACAACTGAGCGAGGGTGATGAGGGCTATGAGACGCTTTATACACAGGTTAAGTCCTTGAAGAACAGATTGACTTCTGCTATCGTTAAGCTCGTTAAGGACCTTGAACAGATCAAGTCTACCATTGAGGAGCTCAACGAAAGGGTTGCTTCCGCATACGAGGCGGTTGAGGTTATCAAGGCCGCAGAGCTGCTTGATAATCCTGCGCTTCCGCTTACTGAACAGGCTATATCTCAGATCGCGGTTGCAGAGAGCGCTCTTACAGAGGCAAGATTTGCTTTTGTATCATCCGATACGAAGATTCCCACAAAGGGAAGCGATATTATCCGTTACTACGGATACGATGCCGACGGCAATAAGACGGGCTCTTACCGTAGCCAGGTTTACTACGTAGTTACCATTGACGACGAAAAGGTTGCGCTCGTAGGTAACAGCATCGAGGATTTCAAGTACTACGATATCGTAGCGGCAGATGCGGGCGACGACGAGGCTTGGAATTTGGATGGCCAGAACGTAATCGTTGTTCCTTCAGAGGAAAAGGATTGCGGTAACGGTGTTTATATGAGCAGAAAGGCTAACGGTCAGTATTACTACTATTCCAAGAATGAAGATGGCTCGATAGCTGATTACTACTTCTTTGACGGTTCTGTTTACACCGCGATCAAGTATAAGGAAGCGGGCGAGCTTGACGGCGTTACGATCTACGCTCTCGTTGACGAGGCGGGCAATTACATTCTTGACTCTGACGGTGAGATCATGTACCGCTCGGGCGAAGACGTAAATACACGTGCCGAGTATACTCTTATGAAGTCTATGACTGACAGCAAGATCGCGCTCGAAGCTATAGTTAACGCTTATATTGACAGCGCGTCCTTTGCGGGCAATATTCCCGAGGAGCTTAAGATAACTGAAGAAGAAATTCAAGCAAGACTTGAGCTTGAGATCGAAGACGAGGAAACCGTCATAGAGGAAGAGGAAGAAAAATCCCATTACGCTACGGATAATATTATTGCCGTAACGTACGGAACACTTGACGGCGAGGCATATAAGACGATGCTTCTCAACTACAACAACTATATGGTAACGCTCGTGTACGACGGTGTTCGCTACACGATCCCCGCATATGATTTTGTAGTTATAAAGAAATAAGGAGGAGATGTGAATATGACAAGCGAAGTAAAGCTTAAATGTAAGAGCGGCAGAAATGCCGCTCCCAAGAAAAAGAAAATAGCATCTCTCGATAAGCGAAAGGCTCGCGCGGGCTGGTGGTTTGTCCTCCCCTTTATAATCGGTTTTGTTTGTGTTTACCTTCCTATTATTGTAAACTCGCTCAAGTCCACGTTTATGCTCGTGGAGGATATCCGACTTGAGCCTGAGTTTGTAGGCTTCCGTAACTACCAGACAGCTCTCACAGAGCACGCGTTTCTCGAAACTCTCTTGCCGGGTCTTGGCGAGATGATCTTCGATATACCTGCTATTTTGCTGTTTTCACTTTTTATGGCTATTCTTCTTAATCAGAAGATGGCGGGAAGAGCAGCGTTCCGCGCTATATTCTTCCTTCCTGTTGTACTTGCAACGGGTATTATGACCCCCACTGAATCATCAATGTCCACGGATTCCGTGGGAATTGACAGTGGCGCGGGGTCGAGCGCGTCCTCCGATATCGTATCGGCGTTGGACATCGAAGCCCTGTTCTCCAATATGAAGGTCGGACAGGAGCTTGTAGAATACGTTGTTCAGATCATAAATAATATTTACGACATTGTAAACCGTTCGGGCGTACAGATGCTTATATTCCTCTCGGGTCTTCAGTCGATTTCTCCTGCCATTTACGAGGCTTGTAAGATCGACGGCGCGACGGGATGGGAAACCTTCTGGAAGATCACCTTCCCGATGATAAGCCCGATGATCCTCGTAAATGCGGTGTATACGGTAATCGACGCGTTTACGACTGAAAATAATACAGTTATGACGTTTATTGATAATATCAATAAGAAGGAGCCCGAGGTTGGCGCTGCGATGTCATGGATGTATTTCTTGATGGTAATGCTCATTATTGCCGTAGTGGCGGGTATTATGTCAATGTTCGTATTCTATCAGCGTAAAGACTAAGAGAGGAGGTAGAGATATGGATGTTCAAAACACAAATTCTGCTCCCAGAATAAAGAAAGAATCCAAGAACAAGATCAGGGTTGAGTTCGAGAGAACTCCGCTTAAGGAAAGACTTAAAGCAAAGTTCCTCAATTTCTACTTTCTTTCGGGTGTAGTAATCAAGATCGCAAGATTTATATTCTTGCTTGGTATTGCTTACATAGTTCTTTATCCCTTCTTTACAAAGATAACGGGTTCGTTTATGTCCCCCGAGGACTTGGTTGACGCGACGGTAAGGCTTATTCCGAGAAATTTTACGCTTGACACGTACAAGGCGATATTCAAGGAAAACCACTATCTGAAGGCGTTCTGGAATACGTTTAGGCTTTCGTTTACGTGCGCGGTACTCCAGACGTTTACCTGCTGTCTTGTCGCTTACGGTCTTGCTAAATATAAGTTCAAGGGCAATAAGATCATATTCCTTCTCGTTATATTTACGATGGTCGTTCCTCACAAGACGCTTTATTATGCTATTTATACGGGCTTTAAGTCCTTCGATATATTTGGCATAGTGAACTTCCTTTCGGGCGGCGCATCCGTTGGCATCGAGGGTGTTGATAAGGTTCTTGCCAAGATCGACATATTCAAGGAAGGCGGATTTTTACACGACATCGCGATGTTCTTTGCGAATACGTTTAAGAATAATAGCGTTCTCGGTCCGATGTTCGCCAAGAATGCGCAAAATATCGTTTTGATATCAAAGGATAACGCCATTAATCTTTTGAACACAAGAGTTCCGTTCATCATTCTTTCCTTGACGGGTCTTGCGTTCAAGAACGGCTTGTATATCTTTATGCTTCGTCAGTTCTTCCGCGGAATCCCCGATTCCATTGAAGAATCTGCATACATCGACGGCTCGGGTGACTTCAGAACGTTCTTCCAGATCATTCTTCCTATGTCCGTGCCCATGATGATCACGGTGTTCCTGTTTGCATTCTGCTGGCAGTGGACGGATACGTTCTACACAGGAAAGCTATTTTTGACTACCTCGGGAACGTGGAAGTCGGGATCGACCAACAATCTCTATTTGTTGAAGGATATAGCAACCGACATCCCCAATTCCTTGAGACTTGACTACGTAGGACAGTCGCTTTATAATGAAACGATCAGAAATACGTCGCTTCTTATGATAATAGCACCTCTTGTTGTGCTTTACGCATTTTTGCAGAGATACCTCGTTGAAGGTATTGAGCGCTCGGGTCTTACCGCAGAGTAATTTCCCGATATACAGAAAAACACCTTCGAAGGAAAATCCTTCGAAGGTGTTTATTTTTATTCGCCCACGGATTTGCTCGTAAGCATGGTTTTTATCATTTTTAATGCGGGAGGCTTACCCATATGCGTTTCTTTCTCACCGAGCATAAGAACTCTCTTTTGCTTTTTTGATGAGGGAGTCCATTCGGGTAAATCTTCTCCGTTGGGATCTCCGCTTTTAGCAAAGCAGCAGAGGTATTTGACCATTTGCTCGGAAAGTGAATGATCCTTATGCTCCATAGGACGCCAGCAGTTATCGAGCGTGCCGAACCAATACCAAAGATCTGCGGAATGCCATGCGCCACAGTCGTCGCCGGGGAGCCGACGGTCAAAATACCAGGAGTAGCTTGGGGTGCTTCTTTTTGATATCCACTTTTTCGTCACACCGTGCAATATGGGAGGCGCCAAATCCTCACTCGTCGAGCCTGCCATATAGGGAATGTCGCGCGGAACAAAGTCTTTTGAAAAGAAGTAGTTGTCGATTACAGGGAAGGTCGCGGCATTTCCGCCCTTAATTTCCTTTTTGCCCGTCTGCCACGCCTCGAAAAGCTTCTCGGGAGGGAGGGCGCGGAATTGTTCAAGAGTGTCACAGCCGCATCTTTTCATAATCTGCTGCCAGAATTCCGCGGATTTTTCTGCGTTCACGGACATAAAGCTGCCCAAACCGCATCCGCTTGACATTACCGCCTTTTGAAATAATCCTTCGGTCAGGGGGCTTGTTGAGAGAAGCTGGACGCTTGCCGCGCCCGCGCTTTGTCCCATAATAGTAATATTATCGGGGTCACCGCCGAATGCCGAAATGTTGTTCTTTACCCACCGGATGGCAGTCATTTGGTCGAAAAGACCGTAGTTGCCCGTGTGTCCTGCCTCTTCCTTGAGCTCGGGCAGACACATAAATCCCATAGGGCCAAGGCGGTAATTGATAGTAACGCCGATTATATTTTCACGCGGCCATTCGGGGCAGTCGAAATGCTTTTCGTGGCCGCATCCGCCTGTAAATCCGCCGCCGTGAATATAAACGAGAACGGGCAGGTCATCGCCGTCCTTCGCGTTTTCGGGAGTGAATACGTTTAAGAAAAGACAGTCCTCGCTGTACGCGTATGATTCACCCTTGCGAAATTCGTTGTAATAAAATATTTTCTTCAGGTTTTCCTCTTCATTGTAAAAGGAGCGTGGCTGATAGCTGCACGCGCCGTACTCGGTAGCGTCGTAAACGCCTTCCCAATGAGTTACTATTTGCGGATATTCCCATCGGCGTGCGGTGGCGTATCGAATTCCTTTGTAAGCAGCGATGCCCGAAGCGCGTCCGGCGCAGCCCTTCAGGGCGCCGCACGAAGTATTGATCGTATAGTCCATAGATGTGCCTTTCGTAGTTTTTGAAGCTATCGGCACGGTATTACCGCGCCGATATAAATGTTTATTAAGAATTTGATTCCTCGATCTGTGCAGCGTCCGACTTTGCTTCCTTGAGAGCCGCCATAGCTGCGCGCTCCTCAGGAGTTATCTTCCATACGAACTTAAACGCTGCCCAAGAGCCGAGAATGAATATTGCGGGGATAAGTACGCAAAGAACCTTCAATCCGAAAATCGTTCCCGTTGACTGAACCTCTGCAGTGCCCTGATAGCCGATCCAACCAAGGCCGTAGAGAGCAAAGCCCTGACCGATCGTCTGACCGATACGGCGGGAGAGATTGAACGTGCCGTAAATCGAGCCCTCCGTGCGCTTGCCTGTAACGAGCTCGTTATAGTCAATGGCCTCGCCAACGAGACCCCACTGCATCTGGATGGATACCATTGCCATACCCGAGCCAACACCGAGAATAACGCCGTGAACCAAGGGAGGCACGTCCATTACGAGATGCATTACGAAGAGAAGACCGCAAATGCCGCCGCCGATAAGCAACGAGTAACGGATAAGCTTTTCAAGACCGAGCTTCTTACAAATGAAGGGAACTGCGATCATAGAGCCGATCATAAACGGAGATGAGAGAGCAGAGCTTATTGACTGATATGTAACGTCGTTATAAACTGCAGAATACATATACATACCGAGCGTCTGCGTCGCGTACTGCATAAGGCAGATACATATGCCGTGAATGCAAAGAGCAACGAAGGGACGGTTCTTTTTAACTACTGTGAGAATGTCGGAGAACTTTATGTCGTCAGCCTTAGTCTGCTCGCCAACCGTGGTGCGCTCTTCTGTCCAGAAGTAGTGCATAAGACAGATTCCAAAGCCGATAATTGCGCAGGAAATGCCAGCGATCATATATCCCGTAGAGCTTCTGTCACCGCCGAATGCCTTGATGATGAAGGGAGCGGCCATGGCGGGGATCATATTACCGATCATAGAGCCAACGCCGCGCGCGGAGGAAAGGGAGGCTCTCTCGGAGTCGTTCTTGGACATAGCCGAAAGAAGCGAGCCCATAGGAATGTTGAACATTGTGTATGCCGCTTCATAGAGAATCTTGCATGAGAAGAGAACTACTATAAGCGGAATTCCGTCAAAGAAGGTGGGGGCTGTCCACAATGCGATTGCGGTTACTGCCAGCAAGGGAGTTGCGCGCAGGATCCAAGGGCGGAATTTACCTTTTTTGTTGTGATGCTTTGCGAACGCCTTATCCATCAAAGCGCCCATCAGGGGATCGTTGATCGCGTCCCAGATGGTCCATATAATAACGAGAGTACCAAGCAGCATGGGGTCAACGCCCAGCGCGTTAGTACAGTACATGGTGAAAATGCTCGCCATGAGGGTAAAGGTCATACAACCGCCCCAGTCGCCGAACATATAGCCAAACCAATGCTTTTTGGTAAGGCCGCCCGTTTGTTTTTTAGACATAATATGTCCTCTTTTTTTTATTGACATTATAATTCTACCACATTTATAACAAAAAGTAAAGAAGAAAATATTAAGTTTTTGTACGAATTTCACCTTTTTGTGAATAAAGCGCACAAAATCCGAATTGAGACTCCGTGCGCTGTTATTTACGTGCTTGATTTGAGATAATTTATTTCCTTGTCGGTCAGATAACGCCATTTACCGATGGGGAGATCTCCGAGCTTCAGGTTGCCGATAGCAACTCTTGTCAACTGCTTTATCTTTCTTCCGTTTGCCTCGCACATTCGGCGTATCTGGCGGTTTCTGCCCTCGTAGAGCTCAAATTCCACTATCGTGTAGGAATTGTACCCCTGCATATTTTCACAAACCTTGCGAACGCGGCAGGGCTCTGTTTTTCTGCCGTCGATGACGATTGACTGACCGAGCGCGCGGAGCTCCTCGTCGTTGAAAATATAGGGAAGGGTAACGTGATAAATTTTCGGGATATTATGCTTGGGGTGAGTGAGACGGTTTGCAAGCTCGCCGTCGTTTGTGAGCAGAAGCAAGCCGTCGGAATCCATATCGAGTCTGCCCACGGGATAGAGCCGCAACGGCTTGCCCCCGTTTCCCCTGATATTTGCGCATAGCTCGGTTACGTTGGCTCTGCCTTTTTCATCGGAGGCTGTGGTGACGTAGCCTCGCGGCTTATTGAGCATAATGCAGATCTTGTCAAGCGTCGTGGGCTTGATTTTTCTGCCTCGGTATTCCACAATATCGGTCTCGGGATCAATTTTTTCCCCGAGCGTCGCGATATGGCCGTTTACCTTGACAAGACCCTTAACAATTTCCGCCTCTGCCGCTCTGCGAGACATAATTCCACAGTCCGTAAAGTATTTTGAAAGTCTGATTTCTTCCATATTTAAAAAGTCCTGATGTTTTATTTTTTGAAAAACCCAAAAAGTCCCGTTTTGTTATTTGCCTTTGTGATGCTTTCTGTGGCAATAAGGGGGCTTTCCGCGATAATATTTCCGTTTTGAAGGAATATGATCTTGCCGACACTCGCGTTCTTCGTAATCGGGGCGAACACAAAGCGAGGAGCTTCTATGACCGTTTGTATCTCCGTGTTTCTCAGCGCGGTAACCTTAATATCGTTTGGAATTTGAAGCGAGATCTCACTCTTAATTCCGTTTATAACGGGCAGAGTAATGGGACTCTCGCCCGCCTCGGCAAGTGTTTTGCGCTCGTAAATAGAGTATCCAAAGTCCAAAATGCTCTCGTGGTCCTGCCAATCCGACGGGGCGCAGAGGGTTATGCAAATAAGCTCAACGCCGTCGCGCATGGCGGCGGAGGTAAGGCATCTGCCGCTTTTCTTCGTATATCCCGTTTTTATGCCGATAGCGCCGTCGTAGTTTCGCAGAAGCTTGTTGTGGTTGATGAGAACTCGCGTGCCCTCGCCGTTTGCGAGCGGGATAGTGGTTTTGTACGTGCCGACGATTTGCTTGAAGGTTTCGTTTTTCATAGCGTACGCGGCGATAATTCCAAGCTCGCGAGCCGTTGTGTAGTGCGTGTCGCCGTCAAGTCCGTGAGGGTTGTCAAAATGAGTGTTCGTAAGTCCAAGCTCGTCGGCCTTCTCGTTCATCATCGCGACGAAGGCTTCTATACTGCCGCCGATATGTATGGCGATCGCTGCCGCCGCATCGTTTGCGGATTCGAGCAAAAGCGCGTACAGAAGATTTTCAAGGGTCAGGATCTCGCCCTCGTAGAGGTAGATCGACGAGCCCTCGATACCGACCGCAGCCTTGTCTATTTTGACGTTGTCGGATACGTTGCCCCGCTCGAGCGCTACGATGGCAGTCATTATTTTTGTGGTTGACGCCATGGGAAGCTGCTCGTCAATGTTTTTTGCATAAAAAATCTCACCGCTCGAGCCCTCGATTCCAATAGCGGCTTTTGCCGAAACTGTCGGGGATTCTTGTGCGACTGCGCTCATCTCCCTTATCGTAATTTTGCTTATTTGCTCGGTGTCGTTGCTTTGCGTATCAAAGCAGGACGAGAGCGCGGAGCACGACAAAATCAGCGTCCAAATGACGCATTTTTTTATAAATCGGCAAAGGGATTTTCGCATAGCGTCACCTCCGAGAAATATAGATAGCCTTGTTCTATTTATATTTTCTCGGAGGCACGTATATTCGGGGATATTGAATTTTTATTCTGCCGTTTCGGGCGCTTCTTCGGCTTCCTCGGACTTCTTTGCGAAAACAGCCTTGAACTTTGCGATGATCTCGGGAGAGCGGTCAAGAAGGTCTGTGAGCTGCTCGATAGGATCTGCGGGAGTCTTAACGCCTATGTTGATAAAGTCGGTCTTGCCGTCCTTTGAAATGCAAATAAGGCCGATAGGCTGAACCGTAATGCCCGTGCCGCCGCCCGCGCCGAAGTTCTGCGGCTTGCCCTGTGCGCCGCCTGACTTGTCGTTGTAGTCAACGCCGCCTGTCGCAAAGCCTACACATACCTTGGAAACGGGAATGATAGTCGTGCCCGGAGCAGTTTCAATGGGAGTGCCGATAACCGTGTCTGCATCGATCATATTTCTGATCTGCGCCAACGTTGCCTGTACAACCTCTTGGAGTTTGTTTTCGGATGCCATAATTTTAATCCTCTCTTTTTTATGTTAATAATTTTTATTTTACTTTATTTTACCTTGCGGCTTGTGTCGCTTGTGTCGGGCTTGATCTTTATCCAGCCGACAAGGAACTTGAATGCCAGCTTGAGCGCTATGGCGAGCAGGCCGAATATGCTCATTGAGAACGCGACGTCACCGTCGAATTTGATCTTCTCCGCCGTGTAGTCCACGTCAACGTGAATGTCGGCATTTTTTCTGTGGAGATTTGAGTGTCGGTCTAAAAACTCAAGCAGGGGATAGAGCGCGCCGCAAATTGCGCCGTAGGTGATAGCCGACTTTGAGGCATCGTCGCCGCCGACGGTTATATGAAGCTTGGCTATATGGAAATGAAATCGCGCAAGGAAGGTGCGGGGCAACAGGTTCAAAAGCTCGATGAAAAGAGACGCCATATCTGGAATACTTGGTCTCTCCGCGCGCTTTGCCGCCTTTTCTTCCTTCGTCAATTTCGGCTTTTTGCCCTTTGCCTTTTTAGCGGCGGCCTTCTCAGCCTTCTTTTGCGCCTTTTTCGCGTCCTTTTTTGCTTGCTTTTCCTCGCGGGCGCGAATTTTTTTGAGAGTGTAATTTTTTAATTTGTATTTTTTCTTTTTCTTTGGTAATATTTGAATTCTTACGCCTAAAAAAGAGATAAACAATGAAAGCTCGTCCTGTATTTTTAAATTCACCTTGACTCTTACTGCGATCATCAGCGTCAAAAGAAGAACGATAAGACCAAGCAGACTCAAAAATACCGTCAGAATTATCTGCGGAACGGTTATAGCTATCACTCCTTTCGTAAGAATTTTGAAAAGGTCTCTGTTATACGGTTACGGTCTCGACGTCGGTGTTTTCCGCGTTTTCGTCGGGAATGCTCGTAAGCTCGGTCACGGGAAGCTCTTCAAGAGACGAGATGCCGAACACGCGCAAGAATTTGTCGCTTGTCGCGTAAAGCATGGGACGGCCGGGCGCCTCGAGTCTGCCGCAGACCTCGATAAGTCCCTTGTCCACGAGGGAGGTCATAGCGTATGAGGAGTCAACGCCACGTATATTATCAACGTCCGAGCGGGTCACGGGCTGGTTGTAAGCCACGATAGCGAGCGCTTCAAGAGTTGAGTTTGAAAGATTTCCTCCGCGCTTGATACCGAGAGCCTCGCGTATATAGGGAAGGTAATCCTCCTTGGTCGCGAGCTGGCAGCCGTCGGGGTACGTAAGCAGAAGGAGTCCTCTGTGGGATGCGGGGCTTTCGTAATTCTTTGCCATTTCTGAGCAGATCGTCTTGACGTCTTTTACCGAAAGGCCCAGAACGGCTGAAAGCTTTTCGTATTCTACGGGGTGTCCCGCGGCGAAAAGTATGGCTTCAATAGCGCTCGTCACGTCGGCTATTGGCTTTATCTCGTCATTCATTTGTTTCGTCCTCCTTCGCGTCGTTGTCACGTGACATTTCCTCTGTATAATTCTCATTCAGAACGAGAGTAGCCTCGTCGTCGAGAATGGTGGAAAATTCGTCGTTGTCGCAGATAAGTATTCTGCGGATCTTTATAAGCTCTAAAATACCCAAAAAGATCGCTATCATATCGGGAAGCGAGGTCGCGTCCTCAAGGAGCGACTTTATCTTGGTGGGCTGTGTTGCCTCGCCCATTCTATTAAGAATTCCCACGATCTTTACCTCAACGGGAACTATGGGGGAGCTTATCATTGGCTTGAAAATATTCTTTTCAAGCTTGGGTCTGTTTTCGTTGTAGGTAATAATTCTGCGGATTGCCTGAGTCAGAGACTCAATTTCCTGATCGGCCACGAAGCTCTTGTCGATGGAAATTTCGTCCGTATCCTTTTCAAGTCTGCCGCTGTATTTGGGGTAGAGGAGCGCCATTTTCTTTGCGGCTTCCTTTGCCTGCGCGTACTTAATGAGCGCGTCGGCCAAAGCGGCTCTCGGGTCCTCCTCGTCTTCCTTGACCTTGGGAAGCAGCATTTTACTCTTGATGAGCATAAGCTCGCTCGCGGTTACAAGGAATTCCGTGGCTATATCCATATTCAGCTTTTGAGCCTCGTTGATATACGCCATATATTGATCGCAGATAAGGGAGATAGGAATGTCCTGTATTTCGACCTTGTTTTTCTGAATCAGGGTAAGAAGAAGATCAAGCGGCCCATCAAAGTCCCCTATGCGATATTTAATTTCTTCCATGGGGTCTGACCTCCTTTGAATTTAAACTAAGAATAAGTTTACGCCGAGTCGGTAGAAGGGTGTTGCTATAAAATAGAAGATCTTGTCGGCTATCCACGTAAACGGAGAGAAGTCAAAGAATCTCGAGAGCACGAAAAGAACGACGAACATTCCGATAAGAATGTAGCGCTCGTATTTCATAACCTTGAAATACACGTTTGCGGGGAGGAAGGCGTAGAAGAATCTCGAGCCGTCAAAGGGCGGCAGGGGAATAAGATTGAACGCCATAAATATAAGATTGTACATTGCCCAAAGGTAGAAAAATAGCGGCAAAACGTTTGCAAGATTTGCGACAATGCCATCGGAGTAGCTCATTTTTATACACCACGGAGTCAAGAATCCGTAGAGAATAGCGCCGATAATTCCCATGAGAAGATTGGCGACGGGGCCCGCAATACCCGTGAGCGCCATGCCCCATTTGGAATTTTTGAAGTTTCTTGTGTTTATCGGCACGGGCTTTGCCCAACCGAAGCCGAATACGAGCATCGCGATAAAGCCGACGGGGTCTAAATGCTTTGTGGGGTTTATTGTAAGTCTGCCAAGGTTCTTCGCCGTAGGGTCGCCCATTTTATAAGCTACGTAGCCGTGCGCCGCCTCGTGAATTGAGAGAGCAAACAGTACGATGAGCAGGGTGAACAGAAGCTCGATGACCGCGCTTCTCCATTCTCCCGCGGCAAACTGATATAAAGTGTTTAAGATCATAATTTATTCCTTTCGGATAGGTTTAGAAAACGTCGTTTCGGATAAGGTCCTCGTAGCTTTCGCGTCTTACTACCACGCGGGATTCTCCGTTCCGCACGAAAACGACGGGCGGTCGGGGGATTCGGTTGTAGTTTGAGGACATAGAATAATTGTATGCTCCCGTTGTGAGAGTTGCTAAAATGTCGCCGACCTCGGCGGACTGAATTTCCACTCTCTCGCCGAGCAGGTCGCCTGATTCACAGCATCTGCCCGCGATGGTTGCAAGATAGTCGCGAGGCTTGTCTGCTTTGTTTGCGATAATGAACGTATAGGGAGACTGATAGAGCGCGTAGCGGGGATTGTCGGGCATGCCGCCGTCAACCGAAATGTAGTTGAGGAAGCCCGGGATCTCCTTGATGCCGCCAACCGTGTAGAGAGTGATTCCCGCGTTGGCAACGATGGAGCGGCCCGGCTCGAGGCGTACCTCGGGCATTTTGACGCCGTGCTTGTCGCACTGTGCCTTAACGATCTCGGCTATTTCGCGAATGGATTCCGCATAATTTACGTTTGGCTGGGAGTCGAGGTATTTGACGCCGAGACCGCCGCCGAGATTGAGCTGATTTATCTCGAAATTGCATTCGCTCTTTATGTCGGCGATAAACCTCGTCATAATTTCCGCCGCCGATGCGAAGGGCTCAATATCGAATATCTGCGAGCCGATATGACAGTGCAGACCGTTAAGATTTACGTTCTCAAGCGAGATCGCAAGCTTTACAATATCCATAGCCTGTCCCGTTTCGATCGCGTTTCCGAATTTGGAGTCAACGCTTCCCGTAACCACCGCCTTGTGAGTGTGGGGGTCGATGCCGGGTGTGATGCGGAGCAGAATGTTCTGCTTGATTCCACGCTTTGCGGCTTCACAGTTTACCGCGTAAAGCTCATTTGTGTTGTCTACAACGAAGTGGCCGACGCCCATATCCATAGCGTCTTGGATGTCGCGTTGTGTTTTATTGTTTCCATGGAAATAAATGCGCTCGGCAGGGAAGCCTGCTGTCTTTGCTGTGTAGAGCTCACCGCCCGAAACGCAGTCGATGCCAAGCCCCTCCTCGGCGGCGATCTTGTAGATCTCGACAAAGCAGAGAGCCTTAGAGGCAAAGAGCGGAAGCGCGCCATCTCCGAAATATTTTTCGGCGGCGTTTTTGTATTCGCGCATATTTTCGCGGATCACGGTTTCATCCATAATATAGGCGGGTGTGCCGTATTCTGCGGCAAGCTCCACCGTGTCAAGCCCGCCGATCGTCAGGTGGCCCTTTTCATTTATTGAAAGATGAGGATATAAGATCATAGTTTAATCCTTAATTGATAGTTTGTTGGAGCGCAGAGTGCGGAATGCAGAGCAGATGAAGTGCAGAGTGCGGAGTTGAAATAAAATAAATGCGGATTTTCGCTTATGCGAAAATCGTCCTTAACTCTGCACTCTTAACTCTTAACTCTGCACTTATTTCACGCCCGAGCAGATAGAAATTTCACGCCAGAGCTCTGCCTTGCCCTCGCCCTTGAGTGATGAGAAAGGAATAATTTTTGTGTCGGGATGTATCGACGGATCGTTTGTGATTTTTTCGATGCAAGCGGCCCTGTCGGTCTTGTTGAGCTTGTCGATCTTGGTGATAACTATGATGTAGTACATACCCGTCGCGTTCATCCACTCGAGCATCATTCTGTCGTCCTTGGTGATGCCCGCGCGGCTGTCGATAAGCTGAATTACGCCTTTTACAAGGTCGATATTGGGGTTTTTGGTAAAATAGCCGTCGGTAAGCGCGCTCCATTTGTCGCGGTCTGCGGGATTTCTTGCCGCAAAGCCGTAGCCCGGGAGGTCGACGAGGAAGAGCTTTTTGTCAACCTCGTAGAAGTTTACCGTGATGGTCTTACCCGGGGTCGCGGACACGCGAGCTAAGGATTTTCTGCCCAGCAGAGTGTTTATGAGAGAGCTTTTTCCAACGTTCGAGCGACCCGAGAGCGCAAGCTGCGGAATGGGATCGCGTGGGAATTGGCTTGCAAGACCTGCGGTCATTTTGAGATTTACGTTTTGTGTATTTAAAGCCATTTTAAGCTCCTGTGTTTACGTGAATTTTTGCCGTAGCGGTCTCGCCTATAAATATGGGGACTGCATCGTCGCTCGCAGTAGTCTCGCGGCTCTTTATATCAAGCGCCGCTACAAGAACCTCGCTTGCGCGTCGGCAGGGAATGAACGTAATATTTTCGCGCACGAGCGCGTCGGTCTTTTCGATGTCCTTTACGTTGTCGGCGGGGATAATTACCGTCTTGACGCCTGCGGAGAACGCCGCCATCGTCTTTTCACGGAGACCGCCGATCGCCAGCACGTTGCCGCGAAGAGTGATCTCTCCCGTCATAGCCACGTCGCGCTTTACGGGAATGCCCGAAAGCGCGCTCACGAGCGCTGTGAGCATCGTAACGCCCGCAGAGGGGCCGTCCTTCGGAATAGCGCCCTCGGGAACGTGAATGTGAATGTCCTTTTTCTGATAGAAATCTGAGGGGATTCCGTATTTGTCGCAGAGCTGACGCGCGCAGGTAATTGCCGCCTTTGCGGATTCCTTCATAACGTCGCCAAGGCTTCCCGTAAGCTCTATCTTGCCCGTGCCGTCGAGAATGGCAACCTCAATTTTGAGAAGATCGCCGCCGACCTGCGTGTATGCAAGTCCGTTCACCACGCCGATCTGATTTTCCGTCGGGATCTTTTCGGGGAGCACCTTTTGGGGGCCGAGATATTTCTTTACGTCTGTCGCATCAATACGAACAGTTCTTGCATCCTCGTTGATAACGCGCAGAGCTACCTTCCTGCAAAGAGAGCCAAGCTCGCGCTCAAGATTACGAACACCCGATTCTCGCGTGTAGGAGTCGATTATCTCCTCGAGCGCAGCGTCGGTGAGCTTGAGATTTCTCTTCGTAAGCCCGTGGCGCTTAAGCTGCTTGGGGATGAGGTGATTTTTCGCAATTCCGATCTTTTCGCTCTTCGTGTACGTCTCAAGATGGATAATTTCCATTCTGTCGATAAGCGGGCGGGGAACTGTGTCGAGCGTGTTCGCCGTCGCGATGAAAATGCAGTCCGAGAGGTCGAAGGGCATTTCGACGAAGTGGTCGCGGAACGCCTTGTTTTGCTCGGGGTCAAGCACCTCAAGAAGAGCGGATGAGGGGTCTCCGCGGCCGTCGCTTGCGAGCTTGTCGATCTCATCGAGAAGCACGAGCGGATTTTTCACGCCTGCCTGAATGATGGCGGATATGATCCTGCCGGGCATAGCGCCGACGTATGTCTTTCTGTGACCGCGAATGTCTGCCTCATCTCTTACTCCGCCGAGAGAAACGCGCACGTACTTTCGGTTCATAGCGCGCGCAAGCGACGACGCGATGGAAGTCTTACCTACACCAGGAGGGCCGTCAAGACATATTATCTGTCCTTTAAGCTCAGGATTTAACTGCTTTACCGCTAAAAATTCAAGAAGTCTTTCTTTTACGTCTGTGAGTCCCTCGTGGTCGCGGTCGAGAATGGCGCGAGCGCGGTCAACGTCGGCGCGGTCACGCGTCGTTTTGTTCCAAGGAAGCTCGAGGCAGGTGTCGAGATAGTTCGAGAGCACGGTTGCCTCGGCGCTGCCGAAGGGGGATTTTGCGAGTCTGTCTATCTCGCGGTTCAATTTTTTCTTGACCTCGTCGGGCGCGTCAAGCCTCTCGACCTTGTATCTGTATTCGTCGATCTCGGACATAGAGTCACCGAGCTCGTCCTGAATGGCGCGCATTTCCTCGCGAAGATAAAAGTCCTTCTGTGTCTTGTTGATCCTCGCCTGCGTTTTCTTGTGAATGCTCGCCTGAACCGTCAATATCTCGATTTCGTTGTCAAGAAGCGCAAGCAGAGTCTCCATTCTTTGATATGGATTGAAAATATGGAGGATTTCAAGCTTGTCGCCGTGCTTTACGAGTACGTTCGACGCGATAAAATCCGCAAGAAGAGCGGGATTTCTGATTGATTTTGCAGTGCTTACTATTTCCTTTGGGATCGAGGGAACGAGCTTATGTATCTTTTCGACCGCTTCGATCATACGGCGCTTGTAAGCCTCGCCCTTGACGCTTCCGTCCTCGGGGAGCACCATAGTCTTGCAGATGACCTCTGCGGTGTTGTGCTTGCCCGATTCCTTGTACGACATCATAATAGCGCGGGAAAATCCTTCGGCAACAACTCTTTGAGTGCCATCGTTTGCCTTTACGAGCTGCTTGATCTTAATAACCGTGCCGACGTCGAAGGGTATCATCTCGCCCTCGCCGTTGTCAACGAGCGGGAGCGCGAACGCGAAGCGCGAGCCGTCTGCCGCCTCGCTTGCGGCTACGTGAGAGCCGTAGCTGTCCTTTTTTAGTTGAAAATTTATTATTTCCGACGGAAATGCTACGATGTCCTCCAAAACTATCAGAGGGAGCGAGAGCTTTTCCACTTTTTCGATAATGTCTGACATAATTTATATCTCCCGAGGGTAATTTCTTGCTTTGTGTGAAGGATTTCCGTAATTTTTTGCGCAAGCGCGTGGTTGAAGATCAAAATATTCCTTCAATTATAATATTATAACACAAATATACGCGTTTTTCCATAGTTTTTTAAGAATATTTACAATTTATCGAAAGATTTAAAGTAAAAATAAAAAAAGCACAGCCAAATATGCGGCCGCTGCTCTGTATCATAAGATTGATACCGCGTAGACACCGTTCATTGACTGCGCTTTTTATCTCCTTGGAGGGGTATCCACCCCTCATGGATTTATTATACATCAAAAAACGACGTTTGTAAATATTCAAATTGAACGATTTTTGTCAGAAATTTTCGGCATTTTAAATAGCACATAGAAATTTTTGCTATAATGTCGTAGTGATTTTTGTGCATATTGCAACGACGGCAAATTTTTAGAAATTTTTTTATTTTGGCTATTGACAAAAGGGAGGGAATATGATATAATACTCGGGAATAAAGCGAAGTCCCATGCTTCCACCTTACCGAACAGTCGAGTATAGGTCAATAACTTTAACCGCGTGAGAATGCGGTAATTGTGTGCACGGGAGTCTTGGCTTCGGTGCGTTTTTTGTTTTCAAGGGACGTTCCGATGAACAAATATTATCAAAAAATTTTGGTTTTTGGAGGTGAACGACCATAGCAGCGAATAACTCTAAGGATACTCTCGTTAATGAGGAAATAAATTTCCCCGAGGTACGCGTTATAGGTTCAGACGGAGAGCAGCTCGGTATGATGAGCTCGGATAAGGCGCTTCAGATGGCATACGATAAGGGCTCAGACCTCGTTCTTATGTCAGCGCAGGCAAATCCGCCCGTATGTAAGATCATGGATTTTGGCAAATACCGTTTCGAGCGTGAAAAGCGCGAGAAGGAGGCCAAGAAGAAGCAGCAGACAATTGAACTCAAGGAGATCCAGTTATCTCCCAGAATTGACACGCACGACTTCGAGACGAAGGCAAAGCAGGCTTGCAGGTTTTTGTCCTCTGGAAACAAGGTGCGCGTAGTTATGAAGTTCCGCAACAGAGAAATGAGCCACTTGGCGATCGGTCGCGAGATCATCGACAAATTCGGTGAATTCTGCTCTGAAGTTGGTACTGTTGACAAGAAGCCCTCGGTTGACGGAAGAATGATGAGTATGGTTATTTCTCCGATAAATCAGAAATCGGCAAAATAATATTTGTTACAATTAAAAAAGCATAAGCACAGGCGCGCAAAAGCTGCGCCAAGAAAGGAAGTAGGATTAAAATGGGAAAGATTAAGACACATAAGGCTGCATCTAAGAGATTTTCCACAACAGGAACAGGTAAGGTTAAGATTAACCACACAAATCGCCGTCATAAGCTCGGCATCAAGACAGCTAAGAGAAAGAGACAGCTTCGCGGTGGCGGTATCGTGAGTGAGGCTATGGCTCCCAACATCAGAAAGATGATCCAGGGCTAATTTACAGCTTCAAGCTAATTTTCGTCCGCAAAGGACACAAAGGCTCGTCGCAAGACGAAAAACAAAACTAAAGATTAGACCCGCGATACGCGAGGCATGGAGGAATTAAAATGGCTAGAATTAAGGGCGCGCTTATGACGCGCAAGAGAAGAAAGAAGATGTTAAAGGCTGCTAAGGGCTACTGGGGTGCAAAGTCCAAGCACTTCAAGATGGCTAAGCAGGCTGTAATGAAGAGCGGCAACTACGCATTCGTAGGACGCAAGCAGAAGAAGAGAGATATGAGAAGACTTTGGATCACAAGAATCTCTGCTCAGGCAAAGGTTTGCGGCATGAACTACTCTACGTTCATGAACGGTCTTAAGAAGGCTGGTATCACACTCAACAGAAAGATGCTCGCTGAGCTTGCGGTTTCCGACAAGGAAGCATTCGCAGCACTCGCGGCACAGGCAAAGGCTGCTCTTTGAGCTTGACATATAAAACCCGGAGGATATTCTCTGGGTTTTTGTCATACATAGGGGTAGTTACAAACACTTGAAAACGGGGATTTTTATGGCAAACAACAGGGAAATTATTACTTCAAGACAGAATAAAAGTATATCCTTTCTCTCGTCGCTGCAAAGAAAAAAGGCGCGTGAGGAGGAGAAAATATTTGTTTTTGACGGTATAAAATTGCTCTCCGAGGCGATAAAAAACGGGGCGGAAATATACTGTGTCGTGCTCAATTCCGAGTGCGCGGATGCCGTTGCCGAAAAGCTTTTATCGCTTTACGGAATTGATATTTTCTCACTTGATATAAATATCCTGTACGCTGCGCCGTCGGTTTTTGAGAGGCTCACCGACGAGAGATCTCCCGAGGGTGTGGTAACGGCGGCAAGATATATGGAGAATATCCATAAATCGCATAGCTCGGCTGAGGATATTGAGCTCGCTGACGAGAATATCCTTATGCTCGAATCCGTTCGTGACCCGTTAAACGTCGGCGCGATAATCCGAAGCGCGAGGGCCTTTTCGGTTGACAGAGTTATTATGAGCTCTGACTGCGCGGATATTTACGGCGCAAAGACAATAAGAGCCTCTATGGGAAATATTTTCGCTATGAAGATAGATAGGGTGGAAAGTATTCCACAGGCTATCGAAAGCATAAGGGAGCGCGGCAGAGCGGTATATGCGGCGGCGCTTGACGACGGCGCGAAAAAGCTCGGTTGTGACAGCTTTCCGAAGAACAGCGTCGTCGTTATCGGTAACGAGGGACACGGATTGTCGCGTGAGGCGATAGATGCCGCGAGCGGCAGCGTGTACATTCCTATGGCAGACGGAGTCGAGTCGCTCAATGCGGGCGTTGCGGCATCGGTGCTTATGTGGGAATTCTTCGGTAAGTAAAAGAAAGATCAAAGGGAGGAGAAGGCTATGGACAGAGGTACAAAATGGATGTGGTTGTCGCTCAAGCTCGGAGCGGCGTCCCCTGCGTTTTCGGGGCTTTGGGGAAAATTTGCTGATATCGACAAGATTTTTGACGCGGATTATGACGCGTATATTGACGCGGGAATCGGTGAGAAGTATGCCGAGGCTTTGACGGACAAGAATACCTCGTATGCTCGTGAGATTATAAGCTATTGCGCAAGGTATAACGTGCAGACGATCGCTTACGATGACGAAAAATATCCAAAGAGTCTTCGCTCTCTTAAAAATCCGCCCATACTTCTGTACGTGGCGGGCAAGCTTCCCGACCTTAACCGTAATCTTTGTATTTCGGTGGTGGGAACTCGCAAAATGAGCGAATACGGAATGAGATACGCGTATAAAATATCATACGAGATGGCGTCCGCGGGCGCTGTTATCGTCAGCGGTATGGCGCTTGGAATTGACGGTATCGCGGCTTGCGGCGCGATTTCCGCAGGTGGAAAAACCATCGCGGTCCTCGGCTGCGGCATTGACGTGGTATATCCTAAGGAGCACGCGACACTTGAAAAGATAATTATGCATAACGGCGCGGTGATTACCGAATATCCGCCTTCAACCAAGCCTGTGGGCTCACAATTTCCAGTAAGAAACAGAATTATAAGCGGACTTTGTCAGGGTACGCTCGTGGTTGATGCCGATACGGGCAGCGGCGCTATGATAACCGCGAAGGAAGCTATAATTCAGGGCAGGGATATCTATGCTGTCCCCGGCAATATCGACGGAAGGAATACGAGCGGCACGAATTCTCTTATACGTGACGGCGCGCAGGCGGTTTTGTGCGGCAGAGATATAATCCGGAATTACACGTATATTTACAGAGATACCTTAAATCCTGCGGCGCTCTCGAAGGCGGAGAAGAATTCCGATATTGACCTTCGCGCAGTGAGGGATATGGAGGTAAGCGTAAGATATTATTCGGTAAAAGAAGAGAACACCTCTCTTGAGACCGAGCTCTCGGATATGGGGAAGAAGCGCGCCGCGAAGAGAACGAAGCCGTCTCAGGGTGAAAGGCGCGATGAGAAGGCTTCCAAGACCGAGGAAAACGTAAATATAACGAAATCAGAGGAAGCTCACGTGTCCGACAGAAGTCAGGAGATAATAAATACTCTGACCGACACACAGAAAAGGATTTTTGAAGAAATTCCTCTTGACAAGCCCATTACGGTGGACGGAATAATGAAGCTCGGCTTCTCGATGGGAGAGATAATGTCGTCTCTTACAATTCTCGAGATCAAGGGACTTATTTCCTCGCTCCCCGGGGCGCTTTACATAAGAAAATAATAAAATTTATATATAACGGAGAAAAAATCAAATGGCAAATCTCGTAATAATGGAGTCTCCTTCGAAGAGCAATACGGTTAAAAGCTATCTTGGCTCGAACTACAAGGTTATGGCAACGGTAGGACACGTACGCGATCTTCCCAAATCCACCTTGGGTATTGATATTGAAAACGATTTTGAGGCTCATTATATTAACATAAGAGGTAAGGGTGACCTTATCAAGGAGATCAAGAAGGAAGCAAAAGCGGCAAACAAGATATTCCTCGCAACCGACCCTGACCGTGAGGGTGAGGCGATTGCCTGGCATCTTGCGAACGTGCTTGGTATTCCGCTTGAAAAGACAATGAGAGTTACCTTTAATGAAATCACGAAGAGCGTCGTAAAAAGCGCGATAAAGCAGCCGAGAACTGTTGATATGGACGTAGTAAACGCCCAGCAGACAAGACGAATTCTCGACAGAATCGTGGGCTACAAGCTCTCTCCGCTCCTCTGGAAGAACGTAAAGAGCGGTCTTTCCGCAGGACGAGTTCAGTCTGTTGCGACAAGGATCATCGTGGAGCGTGAAAATGAAATAAAGAATTTCGTTCCCGTTGAATATTGGACTATTGACGTCGAGCTTCTTTCGCCCGATGGCAAGACCTTTACGGTGAAGTTTTACGGCGACGAGAACGGAAAGGTTGACCTTTCCTGCAGTGAGGCGGCAATGGCTGTTGTGGATGCGATCAAGGCGGGAGAATTCAAGGTGCTCGACGTTACGAAGGCAACGAGAAGCAAGGCGCCCACACCCCCCTTTATCACCTCCACTCTTCAGCAGGAGGCGTCCAAGAAGCTTTCCTTCCAGTCACAGAGAACTATGAGAGTGGCTCAGGAGCTTTACGAGGGTATTAACGTAGGCTCGGAGAACGGCGGCGTTCAGGGTCTTATTACGTATATGCGTACAGACTCTCTCCGTGTGTCCGCGGAGGCGCAGGAGGCAACGCGCAAATTTATCGGCGAGAGATACGGCGAGCAGTATAATACGGAAGAGCCCAGAGTGTATAAGACGAAGTCGGGTGCGCAGGACGCTCACGAGGCTATAAGACCCTCAAACGTAAATCTCGAGCCCCAGAGAATAAAGGCGTATCTTACGCCCGATCAGTATAAGATATATAAGCTTATCTGGGAAAGATTCGTTGCAAGCCAGATGCAGTCGGCGGCTTTGGCGACTGTTACGGTTGATATTGAAAATTCGGGTTATATTTTCCGAGCGGCGTCCTATACCGTGACGTTCCCCGGTTATATGGCTATTTACGAGGAGAGCGAGGACGAGCAGACGAAGAATGCAGACGAGCTTCGCGAGGAAAGAGACGGCAAGATCCCCGCAATCAATAAGGGAGATGCTCTCTCGCTCTCAAAGACGCTTCCCGCAAAGCATTTTACGGAGGCTCCCAAGAGATATACAGAGGCAACTCTTATCAAATTCCTTGAGGAAAAGGGAATCGGCAGACCGAGTACCTTCTCGTCGATCATTACGACAATTATTCAGAGAAACTACGTAAAGCGCGACGGCAAATCCCTCGTTCCCACGGCTCTCGGTGAGATAACGAACGACCTTATGCTCGAGAATTTCAATTCCGTGGTTGACTATAAGTTTACGGCGGATATCGAAAACAAGCTCGACGAGATCGAGCGCGGCGACGTGACTATGAGCGAGGTGCTTGGGGATTTCTGGGGAGGATTTTCGGTTCAGCTCTCCGAGGCGGAGCGCAAGCTCGGGGAAAAGACTATCGAGGTTCCCGTCGAGGAAACCGATATAGCTTGTGAGAAGTGCGGCTCGAAGATGGTTATCAAGAACGGCAGATACGGAAAGTTCGTGGCTTGTCCCAATTACCCCCGTTGCCGCAATACAAAGCCCTTTGTAACCGATAACGGCAAGGCGGCGGAAAAGGTTGAGGTTGAAGAGACCGTAGTGGAGACTCCCGTTGTTGAAAAGGAACAGGAATCGCAGGGTAAGAAGCTCATTGTTGCAGACTTCAAATGCGAAAAGTGCGGAGCGGATATGGTTCTGCGCACGGGTCGCTTCGGCAGCTTCTACGCTTGCGTAAATTATCCTGCCTGCAAGACTACGAAGGCAAAGCAGAAGGATATCGGCGTTGCCTGCCCCGAGTGCGGCTCGAAGGTCGTTATGAAGCACGGTAAGAACAAGACTGTGTTCTATAGCTGTGAGAAATATCCCACGTGTAATTTCTCCTCCTGGGATATGCCCACGAATGAAAAATGCCCTCACTGCTCAAAGCTTCTTTTCAGGAAGAAGGGCAAGAGTCTGCTCGTTTGTCATACCGACGGCTGCGGATTTACAAAGAATGCCGAGGCAGAGAGCGCGGAATAAACAAAAGGTAAAATTTAATGGAAAATCAGAAATCTATTGATATATACGGCGCAGGTCTTGCGGGATGTGAGGCGGCGTGGCAGGCGGCAGAGAGGGGAGTCAAGGTCAGACTCTTTGAAATGAAGCCCCAAAAATTCACGCCCGCGCATCATTCGGAGAGCTTTGCGGAGCTTGTATGCTCCAATTCGCTTCGCTCCGACCGCGTGACCGTCGCGTCGGGCTTGCTCAAGGAGGAGCTTCACAGAATGGGCTCACTCATTATGCAGGCGGCATACTTTGCGCGTGTTCCCGCGGGCTCGGCGCTTGCGGTGGACAGAAATATTTTCTCGGGCTACATTACCGAGAAAATAAAAACCCACCCTAATATTGAGGTTATTGAAAAAGAGGTCACCTCGGTCGAGGACGGTCGAATTACGGTTATCGCCACGGGTCCGCTCACGAGCGAGGGAATGGCGGAATATATCGATAAGCAAATAGGTATAGGCTCGCTTCATTTCTTTGATGCTGCGGCGCCAATCATTGATGCGGAGTCCATAAATTACGACATAGTTTACGCCGCGTCAAGATACGATAAGGGCGACGCGGACTATCTTAATTGTCCTATGACTCGCGAGCAGTACGACGCGTTTTATAACGAGCTCATCTCGGCTCGTGAGGCGGAGCTTCACGATTTTGACCGTGAAAGCCAGAAGGAATTAAAGGTGTTCGAGGGCTGTATGCCCGTTGAGGTAATGGCAAGACGGGGACACGATACGCTTCTTTACGGTCCGTTAAAGCCCGTAGGCCTTGTTGACAAGCGCACGGGTAAGGAAGCATACGCCGTGGTTCAGCTCCGCAAGGAAAACAAGGAGGGAACGATGTACAACCTCGTTGGCTTCCAGACACACTTGGCTTTCCCCGAGCAGAAAAGAGTGTTCTCCATGATTCCCGGACTTGAGGATGCGGAATTTCTCCGTTACGGAATTATGCACAGAAACACGTACCTCTCGTCGCCGGGTGTGCTTGGCAGAGATTACGCTATGATAGAGAAGCCCGATATATATTTTGCGGGGCAGATGACGGGTGTTGAGGGCTATATTGAGTCCACGGGCTCGGGATTCGTTGCGGGTGTGAACGCCGCAAGACGAGCGCTTGGCGAGGAGCCCATCATATTCCCCGAAACAACTATGATCGGCGCTATGGCGAAATATATAAGCGTTGGCAATATGAGCGGAAGCTTCGTGCCTATGAATGCGAACTTCGGAATTATTGAGCCGCTTGGCTATAAGGTGCGCGGCGGCAAGGTCGCAAAATACGAGGTGGTTGCCGAGCGCGCGCTCACAGCGCTTTCGGAAATTATTGAAAAATATCAGATAAAAGGTAATGATGCCAACTAAAGCTTGGCACAAGGATTTGAAATGTCGTATATCACTCCGTTTGGCGCAAATGCGCTTGAAGGTAAAATCAAATACGAATTCAGCGATAAAATGCTTTTGCAGAGAGCTCTTACTCATTCGTCCTATTCAAACGAATCGGGTGCGAAAAATCATCATCTTCTTTGCAACGAAAGGCTTGAATTTCTTGGCGATAGCGTGCTGTCTCTCATAACGAGCAGATATCTCTACCGCGAGTTTCCCGATTGTCCCGAAGGGGAGTTGACGAGAATGAGAGCGGAGGTCGTTTGCGAGAGAGCGCTTTCGGGTTATGCCGAAAAAATAAATCTTGGCGACTATCTCCTGCTCGGCATTGGCGAGGAAAAGAATCAGGGCAGACACAGAAAGTCCATTTTGGCAGACGCATTTGAAGCGCTTTTAGCTTCGATCTACATAGACGCGGGTGACAATGGATATGCCGCTTGCGAAGGCTTTCTTATGCCGTTTATCAAGGACGAGATCGCAAGTCTGCGCACGAGCGGATTTTCCGCAGATGCCAAGACGAGACTTCAGCAATTCGTTCAGCAGGCGGAGGGCGATTTCCTTGAGTACGTGACTGTAAGCGAATCGGGACCCGACCACATGAAGACGTTCTGCGTTGAGGCAAGGCTTAATTCCAACGTCATCGGCAGAGGCGAGGGAAGAAGCAAGAGAGCTGCGGAGCAGAATGCCGCCAAGGAAGCCTTGAAGCTCTTTTCGGTTGAGAGTCTTTGACAATGATAAATAAGCATAAAAATATTCCCATTTTTATCCCGCACCTGGGCTGCCCGAATATGTGCGTGTTCTGTAATCAACGCTCAATATCGGGAAAAACGAGCTTTTGTCGGGATAGCGTAAGGGAAGAAATAAATGCCGCGCTCAATACGATAGACCCGTCGTGCGAGGTAGAGATCGCGTATTTCGGCGGCTCGTTTACGGGAATTGACCGCTCGCTTATGATCTATCTGCTTGATATAGCGGAGGAGTTTGTAAGACGTGATGACGATGGGCGCGCAAAAATCGTGGGTATCAGAATGTCCACCCGTCCCGATTATATCAACGACGAGATACTCGATATTCTCGGGAATTACACGATAAGCGCGATCGAGCTTGGACTTCAGAGCATGGACGACGAGGTGCTTGTCGCTTCAAAGCGCGGGCACACGGCGGCTCAAGCCGAGGAGGCGTGCAAGCTTATCAAGGCGCGCGGATATTATCTTGTCGGTCAGATGATGATAGGATTGCCGAGCTCTGATATTGAAAAAGAGCTTTATACGGCAGAGAAGATCTCGGATATGGGCTGCGACGGCGCAAGAATTTATCCCACGGTCGTTTTCTACGACACCGAGCTTGCTGAGATGACACAGCGCGGAGAATATGCTCCTCTTGAGCTTGACGACGCGGTATCTCGCTCGGCGACGGTGCTTGAGTGCCTGACGGAGCGAAACGTCGACTGTATAAGAATAGGGCTTTGCGCCTCGGACAACCTCTCGGACGAGTCCTGTGTGATGGGCGGCGCAAACCACGCGGCGCTTGGCGAGCTTGTATACGGCGAGCTTTATTTTAGTCAGATGTGCGCGCAGATCGAGGCAAGAAACTATCAAGGCGCTACGGTCGCTGAGTTTGAAATACCCGCGGGGCATACCTCAAAGCTGCTTGGGCAGAGGGGTAAGAACCGAGAGAGAATAAAGGCTCTTTACGGAATCGGGAAAATTAAGATCACCGAGAGCCGAGATATAGAAGCAATAAGGCTTTCAAGCCTTTCCTGAATATGTAAAAGCTATCTTGCCAAAAGGCTTTTTGGCGGAAAGGAAAAAGATGTATTTAAAGTCGATTGAACTGCAGGGATTTAAGTCGTTTCCCGATAAAACGAAGCTCGTGTTTGACGCGGGCGAGGGCGAGAACGCGACGGGTGTTACCGTTATCGTCGGACCTAACGGAAGCGGAAAATCGAATATTGCCGACGCGATGCGTTGGGTTTTGGGCGAAATATCCTCTAAAACTCTGCGCGGAACGAAAATGGAGGACGTTATCTTTGGCGGCGCGGACAGCCGCAGACCTATGGGCTACGCCGAGGTTTCGGTTACGTTTGATAACACGGGCGAGGATACGAAGCTCGACTGTCCTTACGACGAGGTAACCGTTACAAGACGTTATTTCCGCGGCGGCGAGAGTGAATATTTCATCAACCGTAAGAACGTGCGCCTTCGCGATATATACGAGCTCTTTATGAACACGGGTATCGGCCGTGACGGATATTCAATTATCGGTCAGGGCAGAATTGCCGATATGGTGTCGAGAAAGAGCGACGAGCGCCGCGGTATTTTCGAGGACGCCTCGGGAATTGCAAAATACAGACACAAGAAGAGCGAGGCGGAGAGAAAGCTTTCGCAGACCGAGGACAATATGACCCGTATTATGGACATATTTACCGAGGTCGAGTCGCAGGTGGGCCCCCTTCAGCGCGAGAGTGAGAAGGCAAAGCGCGCTATCGAGCTTCTTGATAGAAAAAAGCAGGCAGACGTAAGCCTTTGGCTTTACGATACGGAAATATATAAGACGGATATTGCGGCGGCGGAGGAAAATCTGCGCCATTCCGCGTTTGACTTAAAGAGCGCGGAGGACGCGATCGAAGCGCTTGATACAAGAAGCGCAAAGCTTTTCGAGGCTGCGCAGAGCGGCAGAATGGCATCCGCGCAGATACTCAATCTCATTCGCGAGCAGACAAACGCGAATTTCTCTCTTGAGGGTGAATTCAAGGTGAACGAGAGCAATCTCGCGCACGCCAAGGAAATGAGCGCGGCATCGGCTATGACGCGCGATACCTTGGAGCAGAATCTTTCTGACGAGCAGGGTAGATGCTCCGCTCAGAAGGACAAGATAGCGCAGCTCACGGGCGAGAGAGACGAGATACAGACAAAGCTTGAGGCGGTTGAGGACGAGATCTTCTCCGTTAAATGCGATATCGCGGCTCTTAACAAGGAGATCGATACTGCGCTCGTTGATATCAAGAAGGCAGAGGACGAGGCAACTGACATAAAGGTTCGTATTTCCGTAATCGAGAACGCCAAGAACAGCGGTAGCGACAGAAACGCGCAGATCTTAACTGACATCGAGGAATACGAAACCGTTTCCGCAGAATACAGGAAGCAGAGCGGTGTCAAGGAAAGAACTGTCAACAAGTACGCCGACGAGATCAATAATATAAACGCGCAGATAAGCGAGCAGAAGACTCTGCTTGTCGGCAGGAACACCGAGTACGGCGAGCTTTTCGAGAGTATTGCCGCAAAGACACACAGATTTGATTCTGCCAACCACAGAATTGCTACTATCAAGGCGATGGAGGAGCAGTTCGAGGGCTATTCCAACAGCGTTCGCTTCATTATGAAGGAATACGAGGCAGGACGCGTTACAACTATGAGGGGCGAGAGATGCTCTCGAATTTACGGCCCGCTTTCAAAGGTTATTTCGGTTGATTCCAAATACGTAACCGCGATCGAAACCGCTCTCGGTGCAAATCTGCAGAACATCGTCGTTGACGACGAGGAGACCGCAAAGGCGGCTATGTTCACGCTCAAAAAGGGTCAGGCGGGCAGAGCGACGTTCTTCCCCTTGACTTCAATGCGACCCCAGAGCGAAACGAACGAGATGAGAGATGCTTGCGGCTTTGCTGGATACATTTCCACGGCGGACAAGCTCTGCTCAAGCGATGCGAAATTTGCGAACGTGATAAGCTCTTTGCTTGGCAGAACTCTCGTGTTTGACAACATTGAGAACGCGACCGTTATGGCAAAGGCGCTCAAGTATAAGGTGAGAGTAGTTACTCTCGACGGTCAGCAGATAAACGCGGGAGGCTCTTTCACGGGCGGTTCTGTAAAGACGGGCGGCGGTGTGCTCTCCCGCGCCGACGAGATCAAGCGTCTTACAAAAGAAGCTGAGGAGCTTGAAGCTGCTATCAAGGCAGATAATGTCGAGCTTAAAAAGATCAAGGAAGCTATCGACGACGCAAACGACATAATCGACGATCTTGACAACCGTCGCAGTCTTATTGAGGTATTGAAGAATACCGAGGCGGCGGCGCTCGAGCAGATCAACGCGAAGCTCGAAGCAAACGATCAGCTGATCGCAAGACTTCGCGCAGACTACGAGGAATTTATTTCCAAGGCCGAGCAGTACGATGATGATATCGTATCTCTTACTGCTGACGAGGCGGAAATTGAAAAGAGAATTGAGCAGATAACGGCGCTCCGCGAGGAGAAGAACGCCGAGAAGGTTGACAAAGAATTCTCTCTTGAGGATATCGAAAAGGGCAAGACACAGCTCATTATCTCTTACAGTGAAAAGAACAAGGATATTGAGGCGGCAGAGGCTCTGCTTGAGGTATCTTATGAAAGAATAAGAATAATCGAGGCGGATATTTCTGCCCACAACGACAGAATCGCAACGTATAAGGCGCAGATAGAAGCACTTGAGCAGGCGCAGATCGAGAACAGACGCTCGTATGCCGAGGGCTCCGAAAATCTCGCCTCCCTCAATGCGAAGCGCGCCGAGATCGACGAGGGCAACCTTGAATTCGAGAAAAAGACAAACGAGATCAACGCGCTCATCAGAGAAAAGATGTCTCACAAGGAAGTCGTATTCCAGGAGCATACGAGAAATGAGAATAAGCTCTCAAATCTCCGCGATGCGTACGACAAGCTTGCAAGCAAGCTTTGGGACGATTATGAGCTTACGCGCGCTGATGCTGTGGCTCTCGGTTATCCCGAGGTTACACGCGAAAATCACGCCGAGTACGTAAAGCTTCAGACCGAGTGCAAGAACAAGCTCCGCAGTATCGGTAACGTTGACCTTGACTCCGTGAATAAGTACAAGGAGATCAAGGAAAGATACGACTATATGTCCGCGCAGATCGAGGACCTGCAGAAGTCAAAGGTAGAGCTTACGGATATTATTTCCAAGCTTGAGGTTGAAATGAAGGCGGCGTTTATCGAATCCTTCAATCAGATCAACGAGAACTTCGGCACGACCTTCAGAGAGCTTTTCGGCGGCGGCTCGGCAGAGCTTTTCCTGACCGATCCCGAA
The DNA here is from genome assembly GCA_964567085.1 of uncultured Clostridium sp. Lineage (GTDB taxonomy): Bacteria > Bacillota > Clostridia > Oscillospirales > CAG-272 > SVTX01. The sequence goes on along the minus strand of CAZMKU010000002.1, from coordinate 101 downwards.
AACGTGCTTGAAAGCGGAATTGAGATCAAGGCGGCGCCTCCCGGCAAGATCATCAAGAATCTTATGCAGCTGTCGGGCGGTGAGCAGGCATTTATCGGTGT
>CAZMKU010000001.1:70447-83005 GCA_964567085.1 uncultured Clostridium sp. | reverse complement strand
AAGGCCTCGGGAATTATCGGGGTAAGCCATTCGTTGAGGGCGATTCCGATGCCCGTAACGCCGCCCGCCACGATGTTGAAGGGAACGAGGAAAATACCCGTTCCGAGACCTAAGATTATCGAGCCTGCGATAACCAAAATAAAGTTTTTAATTTCGGTGCGAAGCTCTTTTTTGGTCAAGGATTTTTTGTGCTTCTTATGTTTTTTTCTGTTTTTTTCGTGCTTCATTGGAAAACTCCTTAATAAAAGTTAAAAATCGGGTGTATATGTAGCGTCGGCGGAGTCCTTGCCTTGAAAATATCCGTCAAAGCCAAGCTCCCTCGCGATTCGCAGAACGCTTGAATATTCAAAATCCGTAAGTCTGCGGGTGAGATTTTTGTGTCCTCCGTCCGAGATGTCGTAAAACTCGGGTGTGTACTGACTCATAAGGCTTAAAATTACGTCGGTCGGACGCTCGAGCAGCCCTGCAAGCTCCCGAAGAAGGGAAATGGAATCCTTGCGGCAGCCGGGAAGAACGAGATGGCGAAGGATCACTCCCGAGCGGAGCGTGCCGTCGCCGTTGTATACGGGCGCGCCTGTCTGTCGGAGCATTTCGCGAAGAGCGCTCGAGGCTACCGAAAAATAATCGTCAGCGTGCGAATAAGCGCGCGACAGCTCGCTTGAAAAATACTTAATATCGGGCATATAAATATCAATAAGACCGTCAAGCTCCCTTAACATTTCTATGCTCTCGTAGCCTCCGCTGTTCCACACAAAGGGCAGGTCAATCACTCTTTTTGCCTTTTTCAGTATGGGGATAAGCGCTTCGGTGTAATGCGTCGGCGTCACGAATTCAATGCAATTTGCTCCCGCATCCGCAAGCGCGCGGATAATGCCGAGGATCTGCTCCTCGCCGTATTCCTCGCCCGTGACCCCGCGGCTGATCCTTTTGTTCTGACAGAAAACGCATTTCAGATTGCAGCCCGAAAAGAATATAGTGCCCGCGCCGCCTCGGCCGCAAATACAAGGCTCCTCCCATTTGTGGATCATATATTTTGATATGAAAATGCCGCCTGGCATTTTGCAAAAGCCAAGGCTCGCAGTCCTATCGGTTATGCAATTTCTCGGACAATTTTTGCATTTTTTCAAGGAACAGTACCTCACTTTTGCGTTTCTGTTATTTATTATACACTAAAAAAACGAAAAAAGCAATATTTTTTTATTTAATCGTATTTACACGATTTTTAATTTGTGATATAATGTGTTGTGGATTCTGGATCTGTACAAGGAGTAGAAATTATGGAAATAAATTGGCAGGAAATATGGAATTCGGTTGTTGACGTATGCTTTGATATAGCGCTAAAGCTTCTGCTCAGTGTGCTCGTGCTTATCATAGGCAGAATTCTTATTAAGGGCCTTTTGAAGAAAATTCGCAAAAGCAAGACTCTCGACAGAGGGGATCACACCGCCAAAAATTTCTTCGTGGCGTTTGCAAGGATAGCGCTGAACGTTTCTCTTGCGGTTCTCATAGTTGCCATTATGGGTGTTCCTATGGCGTCCATCGTTGCGGTAATAGGAAGCATCGGCGTCGCCATATCCCTTGCGGTTCAGGGAACTCTTTCAAATCTCGCCTCGGGGATTATGATTTTGGTATTCAAGCCCTTTAAGCTTGACGATTATATCGAATCGGGAGATTATGGCGGTACGGTTACGGATATGGGTGTGTTTTACACGACCCTCACCTCGCCCGACAACAAGACCATCGTTATACCTAACGGCTCGCTTACCTCTTCAACTCTCGTAAACTATTCCACCAAGGATACAAGACGACTTGATATTCAGTTTAACATTGAGTACGGGAGTGATATTGAGAAGGTCAAGGGAATCATAAACGGCGTTATCGAAAGGCACGGCGAGATATTGACCGATAAAGCGCCCTTTATAAGGCTTACCGAGCTTCGCGATTCGTCGCTTTGCGTGACCCTGCGCGTTTGGTGCCGAACGGGCGATTTCTGGACTTTAAAATTCAACCTTATGGAAGAGGTAATGCAGGAATTCGGTAAAGAGGGAATTAGCGTTCCGTATAACAGAATGACTGTAACTATAAAGGATAACGGTAAAAAGGACGAAGGAAAATGAGACTTGAAAATATAGCGGTTTCATCTGAGGATATAGCAGGCGCGGAGCTGTCCCGCGCGGCAAGGGAGCTCGTTTTGCGCTTTGCGGAAAGAGGGAAAACCGTCGCGAGCGCGGAATCCTGTACGGGAGGACTGTTTGGCGCAACCGTGACCTCGGTCTCGGGCGCATCCCGCGTGTATCTTGGCGGGGTGATCTCTTACGTTAATGACGTTAAGGAAAAGCTGCTCGGAGTGAGCGGAGAGACTCTTGACAAATATAGCGCGGTCAGTGAATATACTGCTTGTGAGATGGCGCGCGGAGCAAGAGCGAGACTCGGCTCTGATCTTGCAGTCAGCGTTACGGGATATGCGGGGCCCACGGGCGGTGACGAGAAAAATCCCGTAGGCACGGTGTTCGTGTCTATAGCGGACGGCGACGGCGAGAGCGTTGTGAGACTTTCATTTGATAAAGGCGTCGGCAGGGAGGCTATCAGAGAGTACGCGGCGTATTTTATGATGACGGCGCTTCTGGGTAAGCTTTTGGCTTGACGATCTGCGTTTGGCGGTGAAATCGCAAAAGCAAAGTGGGGGTTTGTCGATTTTGGGGACAAAATTTCAGTTTGCTATTGATTTATTTGCGAAAATGGATTAAAATATATAAAGAATTCGTATGTTTTTGACGTAAAATATAAGTTTACGTCGCAAGGAGGAGGCTTTATGGCTAAATTTAAGAAAATAGGTATTCTTACGTCGGGCGGCGACGCTCCGGGTATGAATGCGGCAATACGCGCCGCGGCAAGAAAGGCGATGTCCGAGGGCATCGAGGTCGTTGGAATACTCGAAGGATATAACGGGCTTATTAACGGAAACGTGATCCCTCTTGATACCCACGCGGTTTCGAATATCATTACTCACGGCGGCACGATACTTTATTCCTCGCGTTGCCCCGAGTTCAAGACCGAGGAGGGTATGAGCAAGGCGGTTGAAACCTGCCACAGACTTGGAATTGACGCGGTTATAGCGCTTGGCGGTGACGGTACGTTCCGCGGCGCTACCGATCTTACAAATCACGGAATCCCCTCCGTCGGTATTCCTTGCACCATCGACAACGACATTACCGCAACCGAATATACTATCGGCTTTGATACGGCTATGAATACGGTTATTCAGCTTGTAGACAGCTTGCGCGAAACCTGTGAATCCCACTCAAGATGTAATGTTGTTGAGGTTATGGGACGTGACTGCGGTAATATCGCGCTTTATGCGGGAATTGCGGCGGGAGCGGTTATTATTGCTATTCCCGAGATCGAATTTGATGAGGAGCAGGCTATCTCTATTCTTCGGAACGTAAGAAATAACGGTAAGCGTGGACTTATCTGCGTATTCAGTGAGGGTATTCCGAAGAAATACGGCGAGGGATATAGCGAGGCATTCGTTGAAAAGGTTAAATCCAAGACGGGCATTGACACAAGATTTGCGCGTCTCGGACACGTTGTTCGCGGCGGATCTCCCTCTCTCCGTGACAGATTTACCGCAACACAGATGGGTGCTCGTGCGGTGGATTCCTTGCTTGACGGTAAGAGTAACGTCGTTATCGGCTTCCAGAACGGCAAGATCACGTCGATCGACATTAACTACGCGTTGGTGCTTGACCGTATGTATAAGGGAACGCTCAAGGACGGCGATCTCGACGGCTTCAGCGCTGAAGAAATTGACGGAATGAAGATAATTTGCGAGAACAGACGGGCAAAGATCGAACGACTTTATAATATGTCGTATGAAATTTGCGAATAAAAAGCGGGCATTTGCCCGCTTTTTGTCTGTTTTGTGTGATAAAAAGTTTTAAAAGGCTCTTGACGAATCGAAGATTGTGTGATATAATCATTAAGTCGTAAAAAAACACGATGCCGGAATGATGGAATTGGCAGACGTGCCGGACTCAAAATCCGGTGGTAGCGATACCGTGCGGGTTCGACCCCCGCTTCCGGCACCAAAACAAAAAGCACCCGTGTGGGTGCTTTTTGTTTTGCGGTGATGGATGGGAGAACCCGCAGAAAAAACGGCGGGAGCAAGCCCCCGCCCTACAAAAACGGTTTAAATCACACCGCTGAGCAAATCATCCATACTATACATTCCCGCGGGCTTGCCGACGATAAACTCGGCCGCCTTGATAGCGCCCGTGGCAAAGAGGGAACGCGATGCGGCGCTGTGAGAGATAGCAATAACCTCGTCCTTGCCCGCGAAGATGACCTCGTGCTCGCCTATGATCGAGCCGCCGCGTACGGCGTGAATTCCGATTTCCTCGCTTGAGCGTTTTTCTTTCCTTTCGTGTCTGTCGTAGACGTAGCTTGTGGATTCGCGTGTTTCCTTTATGGCGTCAGCGATCATAAGCGCCGTGCCCGAGGGCGCGTCAAGCTTGTTTCTGTGGTGCTTTTCGATAATTTCCACGTCGTAATCAACGCCCAGAAATTCCGACGCCTTGCGCGAGAGCGCGATAAGCAGATTTACGCCGATGGACATATTTCTTGAGAAAAACACGGGGATCTTTTCTGCCGCGTTTTTCATTATTTCAAGCTCTGCATCGGTGTGCCCCGTGGTCGCGATAACCGCGGGGACGTTGTTATTTACCGCATATTCCATTATAGCGGGAAGAGACGTGTGATGTGAAAAATCAACAATTACGTCGGGTGTCTCTCCGCATTCGTGAATGGCTTTATATACGGGGAAGGAGCTTTCGCCCTCGGAAATATCGACGCCCGAAATTATTTTTATTCTGCTATTTTCTTCTGCCGCGGATATTACGGCGCCGCCCATTCTGCCATGGCAGCCCGAAAGCAATATTTTTGTCATTTTCAACTTCCTTTCGTTTTGGACTTTTCTTTATTTGATAAGGGAATATTCCTTCAATACCGAGATGAGCTTTTCGCGGTTTTCATCCTCCATTTCGCACAGAGGAAGTCGCATTTCCTCGGAGCAAAGCCCCATAAGTCCGCAAGCCGTCTTGACGGGCACGGGATTTACCTCGATAAAGAGGGAATTCATAAGCTTTAAGTAGTCGAGCTGTATCTTGCGGCTTGTAGCTACGTCGCCGTTAAGGAAGCTCTGGCAGAGGCTGTGCATTTCTCGGGGAAGAAGGTTGGAAAATACCGAAATTACGCCCTTGCCGCCGAGCGAGAGAATGGGGAGGACCTGATCGTCGTTGCCCGAATAAATATCGAGCGAATCTGAGAGCTCGTCGGCTATCTGCGCTACGAGGGAGAGGTTACCCGAGGCTTCCTTGGTCGCAACGATATTTTCGTGCTTTGCAAGCTCGCGGTAAACGGGCATAGTGATATTGCAGCCCGTTCTGGAGGGCACGTTGTAGAGAATTATCGGCTTGTTTACTGCATCGGCGGTAGCAAGAAAATTCTTTATAAGTCCCTTGGGAGTCGCCTTGTTGTAGTAGGGAGTAACCACGAGAAGCGCGTCGCAGCCGACGTCGCAGGCGTATTTTGAAAGCTCGATACCGTACGCGGTATCGTTCGAGCCCGTGCCCGCGATAACGGGAACGCGGCCGTCAACCTTTTCTACGGCGTAGCGGATAACCTCGCAGTGCTCCTCGTGTGTGAGCGTGCTTGCCTCGCCTGTAGTTCCCGCAACCACGAGGGCGTCGATGCCGCCGTCTATCTGAAATTCGATAAGCTTTCCAAAGGTCTCGTAGTCTACCTGATTATTTTTGAAGGGCGTAACTATCGCTGTTGCCGCGCCCGTGAAAACACTTTTTTTTAATTTGCTCATAAGTATTGTCTCCTTCAATATAGTCGAAATAACAAAAAAACCGGCCAAGGCGCCGGAAATCCAATTTGTTTTTGATACAATAGTACTTGAAAAAAACATTTCTGTGTGCTATAATAAACAAAGCAAACGGATAGCGCTCCATCTCAGTAAAGATGACAGTCGCAAGGCTCTGAACCCGGCGACCGACACAGTCTGCGCCGAAACAGACTGTACCTCGGCGTTTCATCCTCCGTGTGCGACCTCGTACGGCTACGGCAGCCTCGATCACGCAAGGGTTATGATACGCGCCTCTATCAATCAGTATATGCAAAATTATACACTGCGTTATTTTATACAACTATAATAGCACACTTTTAGGCGTTTGTCAAATGCTTTTGTTGATTTTAGAAGAAAAATCTCAACAAAATCTTTATTTTAAAATTGTGCAAAATATACACCAAAATAAAATTTTACAGAAAAACAGAGAGAACAAATGGAAAACAAAGTAATTATCAACGACAAAGCTCCGACGGATCTTTTGCGCTCGGACTTTTATTACGATCTCCCCGAAAGACTGATAGCACAGCATCCCGAGGCGCAGAGAGATTCCAGCCGCCTTATGGTGCTTGACAGAGAAAACGGGACGATAGAACACAAGCATTTTTATGACGTAATAGATTATCTTGAGGCGGGCGACGTGCTTGTTATAAACAATTCAAAGGTTATTCCCGCGAGAATTTACGGACACGTTGAAGGCAGAGAGGAGGCGCATATCGAGCTTCTTCTTTTGCGACAGAAGGAGCTTGACACGTGGGAATGTCTTGTAAAGCCCGGCAAGCGCGCAAGGGTAGGCATGAAGCTTGTCTTTGGCGATGGACAGCTGCTCGGCGAGGTTATGGAAATAACCGAGGAGGGCAACAGATACATCAAGTTTGACTACGACAGAGAAAAGCACGAGAACATATATAATATTCTCAATCTCATCGGTCTTATGCCGCTTCCGCCTTATATTACCGAGCGACTTTCGGACAACAGCCGCTATCAGACGGTTTACGCAAAGACCGAGGGCAGCGCGGCGGCACCCACGGCGGGCTTGCATTTTACACCCGAGCTTTTGCAAAGGATCAAGGATAAGGGTATCAAGATCGCGCCCGTTATGCTTCACGTAGGGCTTGGCACGTTCCGTCCAGTAAAGGAGGACAGAATCGACGCTCACGTAATGCATACGGAGTACTTTTCGGTGTCCGAGGAAAGCGCGAATATTATTAACGAGTGTAAGGCAAACGGCGGTAGAATCATTTGCGTTGGTACGACGTCCTGCCGCACTGTCGAGAGCGTTGCGACGCCCGACGGAAAAATTCAGGCGATGAGCGGAGATACGGGGATTTTTATTTATCCCGGCTACAAATTCAAGGCGGTCGATACGTTGATAACGAATTTCCATCTGCCCGAGAGCACACTTATTATGCTTGTCTCGGCGTTTTACGACAAGGAAAGGGTTATGGAGGCATATAAGACAGCCGTTGAAAATGAGTATCGTTTCTTTTCTTTCGGCGACGCAATGATTATTCTTTAAGTGCAGAGTGCAGAATGCAGAGTGCAGAGTTATGAGTGAAAAAATAAAAATTTACGGTGTCGTTGGGTGTACCGCGAGCGGAAAGACCGCGCTTGCGATCGAGCTTGCAAAACGCCTGGACGGCGAGATAATCTGCTGCGATTCAATGCAGATATACCGAGAAATGAATATAGGAACAGCCAAGCCCACCGAGACGGAGCGGGCGGCGGTTCCGCATCATATGACTGATTTTTTATCGCCAGAGGTAGCATATTCCTGCGCGGATTACGTGAAGGACGCCGAGGCGGTCGTCGCTGATATAATTTCCCGTGGAAAAAAGCCGATCTTCTGCGGCGGAACGGGGCTTTATCTTGACAGATTTTTGCGCGGCGGCAACAGCGATGAGGCGATAAGCGACCCCGCGTACCGCGAGGAGCTGATGAAGCTCGCGGAGGGCGAGGGCGGCTTGGATATTCTCCATAATATGCTCGAGAAGTCCGACCCCGAATCCGCGCGCGCCATTCACAAAAACAACGTAAAGCGAGTTATCCGCGCGCTTGAGATAATTAAGGCGACGGGCAGAAAAAAGAGCGAGGTCGATCTTGAAAATTCCGATTTTTGTGACAAGTACGAGAGCCGCATAATTTACCCGTTTTATCAGAACCGCGACATCCTTTACGGACGTATCGAGCGACGCGTGGATATGATGATCGAGACGGGACTTGTCGAGGAAACGAAAAAGCTTTACGACTCGGGAGTTTTCTCTGTAAGCTCAACGGCGGCGCAGGCGATAGGCTACAAGGAGCTTTTGCCGTATATTGAGGGCAAGGATTCCTTTGAAAATTGCATAGTAAGGCTCAAGACGGCGACCCGAAAATACGCGAAAAGACAGAACACTTGGTTCTCGCAGAAGCCGTATTGCCAAAAAATTCTTATGGACGATGAGTCGGGAGCCAAAACATTTGAAAATATTGTAAACATTTCGGAAAAATACTTTATAAATTAAAAATAATATGTTATAATATAATTTGTTATAATTGCGGAAGCTATCGGAGGTAAAAATGGAGAGGAGCAAGGGACAGAAATACAAATCGCGTCTTGGTGTGATCACTACGGTTCTTCTCGTGGTTTTGCTTGTTTATTTTGCCGCGCAGATGTTCGGCAAGATAAACACCTCGGTATCGGTTATCAATACGCAGTTCGTAACGGATGACGTCTACGTCAGTCTCGGGGGCTACGTTTACAGAAACGAGGAGCTTATTTTGGCGGAGGCTGATGAGCTCGCGGATTTTACGGTGCGGAGCGGTGAGAAAATTCCCGTAGGCAAGGAATATATGACGGTCTATAAGACTAATATTTCGGGCGTAGAGAAAAGATATATGGTGCAGGGAAACCTCAACGTGCTCTCGGACAAGATTGATTCCTTGCGCGACGGACTTGACGAGGAGCTGAGAGTTCAGGACGTAAGCCGTGTCAGTTCCTCGCTTAACAGCTCGTATTATTCGTTCATCTCTGCGGTTGCGGAGGGCAATTATTCATCTGCCGACCTCGACGGCGAGAGCATGCTCGAGGAGATGAACAAGCTGCAAATTATAACGGGTAAGATCGAGGCGCTTGAGGATTCCGCGAACGCGACCGTTGAGGAAAAGGAAAATATTATCAGTGAGTACGCGGTGGATAGCGGAAGAGCGAGATACGCCGAGAGATCCTGCTACGTTGTAAGAGACGTCGACGGTTATGAGGGTGTGTTCTCCTACGCGGACGTTATGACTATGAGCGTTGACGATTTCAAGGCGCAGGTCGACGGCATACAGAAGGAAAGCAACCCCTACGCCGTAGGCAAGGCGGTTTACGATTCCAAGTGGTATCTCGTAGTGCCGATAAGCCAGTCAAATCTCAATATATTCAGCGCGGGCTCGACCTACGACGTATTTCTTTCCGAGCTTGGGGGCGAGAAGCTTTCAATGAACGTCGAGAGAGTTGAAATAGCGGAAAACAAAGCCTCGGGCTTTGCGGTTCTGTCAAGCAGTGAGATCGGTAAGAGCTTCGAGGTATCCAGATACACGGGCATAAAGCTTTTGAGATCCAGCGTGAGCGGATACAGAGTTCCCGACGAGGCGATATATTCGCTTGACGCTGACGACGACGGATATACCGATTATACGGGCGTTTACGTGATGAGCGGAAATTACGTCAAGTTCAGACGAATCAATATTTCAAGCTACGGAAACGGATACGTTATCGTAAAGAGTGACGACGAGGCAGAGGAGCAATTCCCGTATCTTTCGCAGAACGAGCTAATAATCGTTTCGGGCGGAAATCTGTACGACGGAAAGCTTATCAAATAAACTCAAATTGAAAGGCGCAAAGAGTGGACTTTTCATATCTTGACAGAAATGTCAAAGGCGTAAGAGAAAAAATACGTCAGAGCGCGACGGCGGCGGGGTATGACCCGAGCAGGATAACGCTTTTAGCCGCGGTAAAGAGCGCTTCGGTTGACGAGATAAATTATATACACAATACTCTCGGTGTTTGCGACGTCGGTGAGAACCGCGTTCAGCAGCTGCTCGAGAGATACGACAAGCTTGACCGCGAGGGACTGAATATTCATTTTATCGGCTCCTTGCAGACGAACAAGGTAAAATACATAATCGATAAGGTCTGCCTTATCCACTCGCTTGACTCTTTGAGGCTTGCGAGGGAAATTGACAGGCAGGCGAAAAAGCGCGGACTTGTAATGAACGTGCTGCTCGAGATAAATTCGGCGCGCGAGGAAAGCAAGGGCGGAGCTGACCCCGACGATGCGGCGGCGATGTGTCTTGAGATCGCGAAGCTTGAAAACGTAAGGCTTTGCGGATTTATGACGATGGCGCCGAAGGGAAGCACCAAGGATGAATACGTAAAGTATTTTACGGCGACGAGAGAACTCGGTGAAAAAATATGGCGCGAGACTCTTGGGGAAACGGGCGAACCGATATATTCAATGGGTATGTCGGATAGCTTTGACGTTGCGGTCGGATGCGGCTCGACCTGCGTAAGAGTCGGCGGCGGACTGTTCCGCAGGATTTAATTTAAGTTAACAATTTAAGGTTAAAATATAAGTACAAATAAAAGACCGAGAGGTCGGGAGGTTTTAATGAGCAAGATAGGTAAGTTTTGGTTGTTTGGTAAGCAGGATGAGCCCGCAGAGGACTTCGACGTTGATTACGACAACATTTATTACGAGGACCGCCCCACCGCTAACGCGGCGGATGATTCTATCGGCGGCGACGAGCTTGGCGACGGCTACGGCTCTACATACGGCGCGGACGCGTCCGACGTTAAGGTGGTTAAGGAAGAGCCTGTAGAGGAGGCTGTTGAAGAGGAGCCCCTTTACAAGGTCGTTTTCGCACCCGAAACGTATCAGGATAGCGCGGAGATCGTTGAGTGCTTCAAGATGGGCAGAGTAGTCGTTATTGATACGGCTGCGCTTTCCCGCGAGGATTTTTTGCGTATGCTCGACTACGTTATGGGCGCGATTCACGCTCTTGACGGCGAGCTTGTGAGAATCACGAAGGACGTGGTTGCGATATTCCCCGCAGACGTTGACACGGAAATTGATATTGATGAAATTGAAGATGAGCCCGCGGATTATTTTGACGACGGCGAGAAAGACGGCGAGGAAGAATCCGAGGAATAAGGAGGATTATTTTGCCTGAGCCTATATACGTTGTAATTTATTTTGCGCTTTATCTGATCAAGCTGATCTCAATTTGTATGTTTATCCGAGCAATTTTGAGTTGGTTTAACGTAAACGCGGATAATCCCATAATTAAGTTTTTGTACGTGGTTACAGAGCCTGCTATCCAGCCCGTACGAAGGCTGTTTCAGAAATTGAATTGGTTTCAGAATACGCCTATTGATATGTCGTTTTCTATGACGTTCATATTGATATTCGTGCTTGAAACGGTTATCGAAATGCTCCTGCTTTGATATGGAAAATTCAAAGGAGGAATACAAGGAGCTTCTGGCGAGGATAGAGGATATAGCCCGACGGGCCGATAGCGGCTTGCTCGCGGCGACGAAATTCCTCTCTCCCGCCGAGGTTTTTTATGCAAAGGAAATATTGGCGGCAAAGGGGCTTGAAAAAAGAGCTTTTCTTTTTGGCGGATACGACGGCGCGGAAAGGGAGCGTCTCATTATTTTGCCGTCCTATCTTGACGGATACGAGCTAACGCCGAGGGAGCTGCTTTTTGAGTGCTTTCCCGACGAGGCGGCAGAGCTTGTCCGCGTAGTTAAAATTACGGGGAGCGGATACGTTCCGCTTTCTCACAGAGATCATCTCGGCGCTATTCTCGGCCTTGGAGTCGAGAGGGATGCCGTCGGTGACATTATCGTCACGGATGACCGTACGGCGCTCGTTTTCGCGTCGGATGCGATTGCCAAGCTTATGCTTGAAGGACTTACGAAGGTCGCAAGCGACAAGGTGAAGCTCGAGGTCGTAGGGCTTGGCGCGGGATTTGCCTATAAGCGAGAATTTCAAAGCGTCAGCGATACCGTCGCGTCAGAGCGGCTTGACTGCGTCGTGGCGGCGCTTGCAAATCTTTCGCGTGAGCGCGCGCAAAATCTTATCGAGAGCGGCTCGTGCCTTTTATGCTATGCTGAGGAGATAAGATGCGACAGAAGCGTTAAGGCGGGGGATATAGTCACCCTTCGCGGATACGGGAAATTTATCGTGAGAGAGATAGATCGAAAAACCAAAAAAGGAAGATTGCGGCTGACGGCGGACAAATACGTCTGACGCTGTTAATATAAAAGACTAATTTTCTCTATTTTAAGGAGCTTAAAGGATATGTCAAAGGACTACACAAGTACACTTAATTTACCTAAAACGTCGTTCTCGATGAAGGCAAATCTGCCCCAGAGAGAACCCGAAACGATCCGCTACTGGAAGGAAATGGATCTCTATACCAGAATGCAGGATGAACGCGCCGAAAACGAAAAATTCTCGTTCCACGACGGCCCTCCCTTCTCTAACGGAAACATTCATATGGGTCACGCGCTCAACAAGATCTTAAAGGACTTTATCAATAAATACAAGGCAATGCAGGGATACAGAATTTCCTACGTTCCCGGTTGGGATAACCACGGTATGCCCATCGAGTCTGCGATC
>CAZMKU010000001.1:53962-70437 GCA_964567085.1 uncultured Clostridium sp. | reverse complement strand
GCTCGACCGCAAGAAGATGAGTGTGCCCGAGTTCCGTTCGGAGTGCGAAAGGTTCGCGCAGGGCTTTATCGACAAGCAGAGCGAGCAGTTCCAGCGTCTTGGCCTCGTTGCCGATTGGGAGAATCCTTATAAGACAATGTCCCCCGATTTTGAGGCAACAGAGGTAAGAGTATTCGGAGAGATGTTCAAGAGAGGCTACATATACAAGGGTCTCAAGCCTGTTTATTGGTGCCCCAAGGACGAAACTGCCCTGGCTGAAGCTGAAATTGAGTATCAGACAGATAAGTGTACTTCTATCTATGTAAAGTTCAAGGTGGCTGACGATAAGGGTAAGCTTGCATCTGTTTGCGATCTTGATAATACCTATTTCGTGATCTGGACAACGACCACGTGGACACTCCCCGGCAACCTTGCTATCGCGCTCAATCCCGTGGAGGATTACGATCTCGTTAAGGTTCCTTCGGGCGAAACCTATATTCTCGCAAAGGCGCTCACGGAGGCAACTCTTAAGGCGGCAGGTATTGAAGAATATACCGTTCTTGCAACTCTCACGGGTAATGAATTTGAATATATGACGGCGCAGCATCCCTTCCTTGACAGAAAGAGCATTGTTGTAAACGCCGATTACGTAACAATGGACAGTGGTACGGGCTGTGTACACACCGCTCCGGGCTTTGGTGCTGACGACTACCAGACCTGCCGCAGATACAATATCGACATTATCGTTCCCGTTGATGACCGCGGTTATCAGACGGAGGACGCAGGAAAGTTCGCGGGACTTTACTACGCGGTTTCCAACGACGCTATCCTTGAGGATATGAAGGGAAGCGGCGCGCTCCTGGCTGCTACCGAATTCGAGCATGAGTATCCTCACTGCTGGAGATGTAAGTCTCCCATTATCTTCCGCGCAACTCCCCAGTGGTTCTGCTCGGTTGAGGCGTTCAAGGACGCGGCTATTGAATCCTGCAAGGACGTAAAGTGGCTTCCCGTTTGGGGTCAGGACAGAATGGAGCAGATGATCCGCGAACGCGCCGACTGGTGTATTTCCCGTCAGCGTCAGTGGGGTCTTCCCATTCCCGTGTTCTACTGTGAGGATTGCAAGGCGCCTATCTGTAACGATGAAACAATTGAGAAGGTTGCAACGATCTTTGGCGAGCGCGGCTCTAACGCTTGGTTTGATATGAGCGCCGAGGAAATGCTTGGCGAGGGCTTCGTATGTCCTCACTGCGGCAAGGCGCACGGCTTTACAAAGGAAACGAACACTCTTGACGGTTGGTTTGACTCGGGCTCATCTCACTTTGCAGTACTCAAGAACAGAGAAACAGAAACATGGCCCTCCGAAATTTATCTTGAGGGCGGCGACCAATACAGAGGCTGGTTCCAGGCATCCTTGCTCACGGCAGTCGGCGCAACGGGTGAGATAGGCGCGCCCTTCAAGGCGGTTTTGACACACGGTTGGGTAGTTGACGGTGAGGGTAAGGCTATGCACAAGTCCCTTGGTAACTCTATTTCTCCCGACGATATCGTTAAGAAGTACGGCGCAGAGCTCGTTCGTCTCTGGGCGGCTTCTTCGGATTACCACGCAGACGTAAGATGCTCTGAAAATATCTTCAAGCAGCTTTCCGAATCCTACAGAAAGATCAGAAATACCGCAAGAATCATGATGGCGAACCTCGGAGATTTCAATCCCGATACCGACATCGTTGCATTTGACGATATGCTCGAGATCGACGCTTGGATCGTTGCTGAAACAAACAAGCTCGTGAAGCTTTGCCTTGAAGCATACGATGAGTACGAGTTCCATATCGTTTACCACGCGATCAATAAGTTCTGCACGATTCAGCTCTCCAAGCTTTATATTGATATAACAAAGGACCGTTTGTACGTTGAAAAGAGTGATTCTCACGCCCGCCGCAGCGGACAGAGCGCGCTTTACGCGGTGCTTCAGGCTATCACAAGACTCTTGGCTCCCGTAATTTCCTTTACGGCAGAGGAGATCTGGCAGTCTATGCCTCACGCGGCATCCGATAAGAAGGACAGTATTTTCTTAAACGATATGCCCAAGTACAACAAGGAATTGGCTGATGAAACAGCGGCTCTTTGCGATAAGTGGGAGAAGCTTCTCGACCTTCGCGACGACGTAATGAAGGCGCTTGAGGTGGCGCGCGCCGATAAGATGATCGGTAAGTCCCTTGATGCCAAGGTTACCGTTTACACGGAAGACGATGCGATCTACGAGCTTATGAGCGGCTTCGCATCCGAGCTTGCGGGTATCTATATTACGTCTGCGGCAACAGTTGTACAGGGCGCAGCTCCCGAGGGCGCGTTCACGGAAACACAGTCGGGTATCGCGGTAGTCGTAGCTCCCGCTGACGGCTGCAAGTGTGACCGTTGCTGGTCATTCTCGCTTGACGGCGAGCACGACGATGAGGGTGGATTTATCTGCGCTCGTTGTAAAAAGATTATAATTTAAAAATATTTTTCAAAAGCTCGGCGAGATACCGAGCTTTTGAAGGTTTGAGGATTTATTTATGTTTTATGTAATTTGGGGCGTGATCATTGCGCTCTGCGTTGTGGTGGATCAGGTAAGTAAGCTTCTGGTCGTTAAGAATATTCCGCTTAATACAGGCAGCGTTACCGTGATTCCCGAGGTGCTTGAATTTATTTACGTTCAGAATACGGGCGCGGCGTTCGGCTCTATGCAGGACGAGAGCTCAAGATGGATATTTATGACCTTCTCGACCGTTGCCATTATTGCCATTATGGTTTATATTTTCTGGAAAAAGCCCAAGAGCAAGCTGCTCTGTACAGCTCTCGCTCTTATCGCGGGCGGCGGTATCGGCAATATGATCGACAGAATCGCGCTTAAGTACGTAGTCGACTTTATTAATTTTATTGCATTTCCGAAGATCTGGCATTTTCCGTTCAACGTTGCGGATTCCTTCGTTGTCGTAGGCTCGGGTCTGCTTATTTTGTGGATGATAATCGACACGGTTCGCGAATATAAGCTTGAAAAGCAGAGAAAGCTTGAGGCGGCGGGCGTTGAGAACGCAGAGGGCGCGGACGTTGAAAATACGGAGGCCGAGGTGTCGGACGATCAGGGCGCGGAGAGCGGAGAAAATGAATAATACCGAATTTGAAAGGCTCGAGGCGTTCGCAGTAACGGACGAGCTTGCGGGCGAGCGACTTGATAAATTCATTTCACTTGTGAGCGATATGTCGAGAACCTTGGCGGCAAAGGTGATCGACGACGGAAACGTTCTTGTCAACGGTAAGGCGGCGGACAAAAAGCTCAAGCTTAAGGTCAACGATATGGTTGAGATGAGTATGCCCGAGCCCGAGGATTACCGCGCCAAGGCCGAGGACATTCCGCTTGACATTGTTTATGAGGACGATGATATTGTCGTTGTCAATAAAAAAGAGGGAATGATAGTTCATCCCGCGCCCGGTGTTTACAGCGGCACTCTTGTAAACGCGCTTTTGCATCATTGTCGAGGAAGTCTTTCGGGCATCGGCGGTATAGCCCGCCCGGGAATAGTGCACAGAATCGATAAGGACACCTCGGGGCTGCTCGTCGTGGCGAAGAATGACTTCTCTCACAATGCTCTGGCTGCGCAGATAAAGGTGCACGCGGTATCGAGAATATACATGGCTATCGCGTTTGGCAATATAAAAGAGGATAGCGGCACGGTCGACAAGCCCATCGGCCGTCATCCTATTGACAGAAAGAAAATGGCGGTTATTTTAAATCCCGCGATAAAGAGCCGCGACGCGATAACACACTATAACGTGCTTGAACGATACGCGACACCGCACGGCAATCTCACCTTGGTTGAATGTCAGCTTGAAACGGGCAGAACTCATCAGATAAGAGTGCATATGGCAAGCTGTGGTCACGCGCTCCTCGGCGACGAGGTCTACGGCGGCGTAAACAATAAGATATATGCGCAGAATAAGTCGCTGATTAACGGACAGTGCCTGCACGCGCGGGAGCTTACCCTGACTCATCCGAGGACGAATAAGCTTATGACGTTTGAGGCGGATATGCCCGAAAATATGCGGGCGCTTATCGAAAAGCTTCGCAGAAGCTCTATATAATAAAGGAAGAGTAAATTTTTTCGACAATGCGATTCAGGTGTTGAATATCAGATTGAAAAGGGTAGCTTCGGCTACTCTTTTTGTTTGGAATTATAATATAAAAACCTAAAAAAACAGTTGATTTTTGCATTTGTATATGATATAATGTATCCGTAGAAGTTTTGCTTAATAAAAGCATGATCGAAATTTCGAGAAAGGAGAGCGCAAATGGACAGACTTCAGATAATAGCACCCTCGCGTATGCACGATTACTTTGCCGAGGGCGGATATTTTTCCTCGGGCGATATGGTTGATACGCTGAGCCGTATAGGCTTTGAGGGAATTGATATGTCTCTTGAAAATCTGTCGAGATTTGACGGAGCGTCACGCGCGGTGCTTTATAATATCGTAAGAAAAGCCGCGGAGAAAAAGATAACGCTTTGCGCGACTCACCTTTCGTTCTATATGCCCGATCCCGATAGCGAGGAGTTTGATTCCAAATATATTTCCGAGCTGAAGGCGGGAATTGATGCTACGGCATTTATGGGTATAAAGCACGCGGTTATTCACCCCGTGGCTTACCACGCGCGAAAAAAATCCCTTGAAGAATGGATACTGAAGAACGTGGAATATCTCTCGCCCTTAGCTGAGTATGCAAAGGCGCGCGGAGTGAGACTTCTTGTTGAAAATATGTCGGGGCGCAGTGAGAAATTCGACCACCTTTACGGCTCGACGGCATCGGAGATCCACCTGCTTGCCAAAATTCTTGATTGCGGTAACTGTTGGGATACGGGACACGCGAATATCAGCGGGCTTGACCAGTCAAAAGAAATCCTTATTCTCGAGGATACGCTTGAGCTTATACATATCCATGATAACGACGGTGTTGTTGACGATCACAGAATCCCGCGCGATAAGGGCTGCACGGTTGATTGGTGCGGCGTTGTTGAGGCCTTGCGCAAGATCGGTTATATCGGCGCGATCGAAATGGAAATAAAAACAAGCCACCTGCCGCGAGACGTCGGCTACAGAACCGAGGTTTACAAGCTTGCGCTCAAACGCGGTCAGCAGATAAGAGAGAATATTTTACGCAGAAATTGATCGGAGAAAGACAATGATTTTATATAATTCACTTACAAGAAAAAGAGAGGAATTCGTTCCTCGCGTGGCGGGCAAGGTGTCAATGTATACCTGCGGCCCTACGGTCTATCACTTTGCGCATATAGGAAATCTCCGTACTTACATTATGGAGGACGTGCTTGAAAAGTATCTTGCTTACACGGGCCTTGAGGTCAACCGCGTTATGAATATAACCGACGTAGGTCATCTCTCGAGCGACGGAGATACGGGCGAGGACAAGATGCTCAAGGGCGCGAAGCGCGAGAAGAAGACCGTGCTTGAGATCGCAAAGTTCTATACGGATGCGTTCTTTGAGGATTGCAAGAAGCTTAATATAAAGACCCCCAATATCGTTCAACCCGCGACGGGCTGTATTGCCGAGTTTATCGCGCTCGTTGAGGGCTTGCTCCAAAAGGGCTACGCTTACGTAGCAGGCGGAAACGTGTATTTTGACACGTCAAAGCTCGAGCAGTATTACGTTTTCGGCGATTTCAACGAGGAAGACCTTGAGGTCGGCGTTCGTGAGGGCGTTGAGGGCGACGAGAATAAGAAGAATAAGGCAGATTTCGTGCTTTGGTTTATAAAGTCCAAGTTCGACGATCAGGAGCTCAAGTGGGAATCTCCCTGGGGCATCGGTTATCCCGGTTGGCACATCGAGTGCTCGGGTATTTCTATGAAGTATCTCGGCGAATATCTCGATATCCATTGCGGCGGTATTGACAACGCGTTCCCCCACCATACGAATGAGATCGCGCAGTCCGAGGCATTCCTCGGTCACAAGTGGTGCAACTATTGGTTTCACGTGCTTCACTTAAATACAAATTCGGGCAAGATGTCAAAGTCCACAGGTGAGTTTTTGACTGTTTCCTTGCTTGAATCAAAGGGCTACGACCCTATGGCATACAGATTCTTCTGCTTGCAGTCGCATTACAGAAAGAACCTTGTGTTCTCCTACGAGAATCTTGACAACGCGGTCGTGGCTTATAATAAGCTTATCGCAAAAATCGCGACGCTCGATAAGAATGACGGCGAGCTTGATATGGCGGCATTCGCAGAGGGCAGGGCTAAATTTACGGCTGCTCTTGACAACGACCTCAACACCTCGCTCGGTATTACCGCGCTCTACGACGTGCTCAAGATGAAGACGAATGGCAGAACTAAGCTTGCGCTGCTCGATGACTTTGATAAGGTTCTCGGTATAAATATGCTCGCGGCAGCAGAAAAGGTGAGAGATGCGAAGGCAAAGGAAGCAGAGGTTGATCCTTACGCCGACTTTGACAGAAACGACCCTCTCGTAGCAGAAACTATCGAGCTTATCGAAAAGAGAAAGCAAGCCAAGAAGGAAAAGAATTTCGCAGAGGCTGACAGGATCCGTCAGTATCTTGCCGACCGTGGCGTAACTCTTATCGACGATCGCTCGGGAACTACCTTCAAGATCGGTTGACGCTATGAGTAAGATAAAGGACCTTTATAAAAAATACGAGGAGATAATAAAGTATCTCATTTTCGGCGTGCTTACGACGCTCGTCGGTTGGATAGTTTATTTTGCGCTTTTATGGGCATTGAAGCTTGTGTTTGGCGTTTCGGGTGATGATACCTCGAGCGGAAAATATATAGCGATATATACGGTTGCGCAGGTCGTTCAGTGGGTGGTGGCGGTGCTGTTCGCGTTTTTCACCAACAGAAAATGGGTGTTTACAAAGGCGGAAAGAGACGTACCCGTGATCCCGCAGCTGATAAAATTCTCGGGCGGCCGTGTTGTAACCTTCTTTATTGACTATCTGGTTACTCTTTTTGCCGCTATGGGAATCGCGGCGCTCATATCGGGCTCGACGTCAGTACAGCTTTTTGGCAGAGAGTGGAATATGGCGGAAATATCCGCCAAGGTCATCGCTGCGGTGATAGTAATCGTTTGCAACTACGTTATCAGCAAGATCTTTGTTTTTCGAGATAAAAAATAATTTTTTGCCCGCGGTTATGCCGCGGGTAATTTTGTACTTGACAAATACCCCTCGGGGGTATATAATATAGATAAAGAAATGAGGGAGGTTGAAAATATGAGTGCAGAGTGCAGAGTGCAGAGCGCGGATGAAGTTAAGAGCGCGGAGTGCGAATGCCGCAAAAAGCACAGAAATGAAAGCGAAATGAAAAGCCTTCAGAATCGCCTCGCGCGAATCGAGGGACAGGTAAGGGGAGTGCGCGGAATGCTTGAATCCGACGCGTATTGCATAGATATCCTGACACAGGTGAGCGCGATAAGCTCGGCGCTCGACGGCTTTTCTCGCGAGCTTCTGGCAAATCACATAAAAAGCTGTGTGGTTACCGACGTAAAGAACGGCAAGGAAGAAGCGGTCGACGAGCTTATAATGACGCTCCAGAAGATTATTAAATAAGGAAGATAAAAATGAGAAAATTTGATATTACGGGTATGACCTGTGCGGCTTGCTCGGCAAGGGTGGAGAAGGCGGTCTCGTCGCTTGACGGCGTTGATGCCTGCTCGGTAAATCTGCTGACAAATTCTATGACCGTAGAGAGTAATTTGGACGATGGAGAGATAATCTCTGCCGTGGAGGGAGCGGGCTACGGCGCGAGCGTGTCGGGGAAGAAAATGGCGACTGACACACCCGTCAGCAATACTAAAAAAGAAACGAAAAATTTAATATGGCGGCTTGTTTCGTCTATGGCGGTCCTTATAGCGCTTATGTATATATCTATGGGACACGTTATGTGGGGCTTCCCTCTGCCGAGAGCTCTATCCGAGAATCCGCTTGCGATAGCCCTTTTGCAGATGATACTTTCTGCTGTCGTAATGCTTATAAACAAAAGGTTTTTTGTGAACGGTGCGAAGGGAATTATCAACCGTTCTCCCAATATGGATACCTTGGTGTCATTAGGCTCGGGCGCGGCATTTGTTTATAGCACCTATATGCTTTTCCGTATGAGCGCGGCGTATGTTTCCGGAGATGCTTCGGCGGCTCATCATATCCTGCATAGCGAGCTTTATTTTGAATCGGCGGCGATGATATTGGCTCTCATTACGGTCGGGAAAATGCTCGAGGCGAGAGCGAAGGGAAAGACCACGAGCGCTATCGAGTCGCTCGTCAAGCTCTCTCCCAAGATCGCGCACAAGGTAAATAATGACGGAACGGTGATAGATATTCCCGCTGCGGATATTAAGATCGGCGATAGATTTTGCGTTTTCGCGGGCGAGAGTATTCCCACGGATGCGAAAATTATTGAGGGTGACGCGTCGGTCGACGAGTCCATGCTTACGGGCGAGAGCCTTCCTATTGATAAAAAGCGCGGCGACGAGGTGTTCGGCGCGACGGTAAGCCGTTCGGGTTATATCGTTTGCGAAGCGAAGAGCGTCGGTGAGGACACGGTTCTCTCGGGAATAATCAAAATGGTGAGTGATGCTACTGCGACCAAGGCACCGATTACAAAAATTGCCGACAAGGTTTCTGCGGTATTCGTTCCGTGTGTGCTTGTTATCTCTCTTGTGACTACTGTAATATGGCTTATCGTCAGCGGAATGGACGTGGGCGCTTCACTTGCTCGCGGCATTTCCGTGCTTGTGATCAGCTGCCCGTGTGCGCTTGGACTTGCGACCCCCGTGGCTATTATGGTGGGAAGCGGAGTGGGAGCGAAAAGGGGAATACTTTTCAAGAACGCGACCGCGCTTGAAAATATGGGCAGAGCCGATATAGTTATCCTTGATAAAACGGGCACGATAACATCGGGAACACCCGAGGTTACGGACGTGCTTGCGGCAGAGGGAGCAGACGCGGATGAGCTTGTCTCGGTTGCCTTCTCACTCGAATCGAAAAGTGAGCATCCGCTTGCATCGGCGGTGGTAAAATACGGCGAGACAAACGGCGCGAGGCTTTACGACGTCTCGGATTTCTTGACGCTTGCAGGCAACGGTGTCGAGGGTAGAATTGACGGTGAGACGGTCTTCGGCGGAAGCTTGAAGTTTGCCGAGAGCCGCATAAATACGGATGAAAAATTAAAGAGCGCGGCGGACGGATTATCGAAGATGGGAAAAACACCTATGGTGTTCGTCCGAGGCGGCAGAGCGCTTGGTATAATTGCGGTTGCCGATGCGATAAGAGCGGACAGCGCAGACGGAATAGCGGAGCTTAAGGCTATGGGGCTTTACACCGTTATGCTGACGGGAGATAACGCGAAGACCGCCGCCGCGATAAGCGAAAAATGCGGCGTGGATTACGTTGTATCCGACGTTCTGCCCGCAGAAAAGGGCGAGGTCGTAGAGGAAATGAAGCGATTTGGCAGGGTGGTTATGGTCGGCGACGGAATCAACGACGCGGTTGCCCTGACCTTGTCCGACGTGGGTGTCGCTATCGGAGCGGGAAGTCACGTGGCGATCGACGCGGCGCAGGTGGTGCTTATAAATTCGGGCATCGGAAACGTAAGCTCGGCAATAAAGCTCAGCCGAAAAACACTTACGAACATAAAGGAAAATCTCTTCTGGGCGTTTGCTTACAACGTCATAGGAATTCCTTTTGCGGCAGGTGCTTTTTCCGCGATCCTCGGCTGGAATATGAGCCCTATGCTCGGCGCGCTTGCTATGAGCCTTTCGAGCTTCTGCGTTGTAAGCAACGCGCTTCGTCTCAACAGAGTAAATCTGAGTAAAAAAACAAAAAATAAAGCAAAGAGAAGAGCCGACGGAGCTCTTATCGAAAATTATTTCAAGGAAAAGGAAGGAAAGAAAATTATGGAAATTACAATCAAGGTTTCGGGTATGATGTGCCCTCACTGTGAGGCAAGAGTAAGGAAGTGTCTTGAAGCGAATGAAAGCGTTACCTGCGCCGTGGTAAGTCACGTTGAGGGAACTGCAAGAGTTACCGCGACGGACGGCATTACCGTTGACGAGATCAAGGCGATAATTACCGACGCGGGATACGAGGTAGTTGGCTGAAAAGCATTCTTTAATCTTGTAAAAGATATTGACAAACAGCGTAAGTTGTGATAAAATATCTTTGAATAATGTAATAATGGAGGTACATATATTATGACTAACGAGTTTGACAATGTTCAGGCAGAGTCCCGTGAGAGCGCTTCCAAGAGCAAAATCAACAAAAAGAGCTTGCTCTACGCCGTTATCGGCGCGGTAGTTCTCGTAGCGGTAATAATTTTGGCTGTAATCTTGTTCAAGGCTTTCGAAAAGGACTATGAGGAAGTGGATCTTTACCACGAGAATCTCGTATGCTTCTCCGACGGCGACGAATGGGGTTATGCAAACAAGAAGGGTAAGGTAGTAATCAAGGCTAAGTTCGTTGAGGCTTACGCTTTTGCTGAAAACGGTCTTGCTCTGGTATCCAAGGACGGCGAATATTACGGCTACATCAATAAGACCGGCGAGTTTGAGATCAAGGCTAAGTATATTGATGCAACGGGCTTCTATGATAACGGTCTTGCAGTCGTTGTAAACGAGGACGGCGAGGTTGGCGCTATCAATAAGAAGGGCGAAACGGTTATTGATTTCAAGTATACTTATATCGGTGAGTTCAACGATGAGGGTCTTGCGGTTGTAGGCAAGTACAGCGAAAAGGAAATGTCCACTCTCTACGGTGTTATCAACAGCAAGGGTGAGCTTGTGTTCTCCGTAAAGTACGAGGACATCAAGCTTCCCAACAAGTCCGGTGCTACGGTTGCTAAGGACGACGGCAAGTGGGGCGTGCTCAGCAAGAAGGGCGAATGGGCAATTAAACCCAGATACGTTTCCGCTACCGCCTTTGACGATTACAATCTTTCTATCGTTTCCAACGAAGAGGGCGAATACGGCTTGGTTAATACGAAGGGTACTATCGTATTGAAGCCCAAGTATGAAGAAATTCTTCCCTTCTCCGAGGATGACGGACTTGCGTTCTTTATGGAAGACGACGAGTACGGCGTTATCAACACCAAGGGTAAGGTTGTGGTTGAGCCTGATTTCGATGACGTTTTCGTGGGCTACGTTGACGGTAAGGCTATCGTCGTTGACCGCGACGACTATATCGTTATCGACAAGAAGGGCGAGGAGATCTTCGAGTTTGATGATTGCGTTCCCGTGAGCGGCTTCTATAACGGTCTTGTTCCCGTAGCAGAGGTTGAGAGGGACGGCTCTTACGGTAAGTTCGGCTTCCTTGACGAAAAGGGCGAGCAGGTCGTTGACTTCGAGTATTACGGCGCAGCGCCTTTCTACTGCAGTGATTACGCGGCTGTTGCGGACGATTCATATTTCGGCTTCATCAATAAGAATGGTAAGGAAGTGATCGCTCTTGATTACGATAGCGTTTATCCGATATTCTTCTCCGACGGATTTGCAGTTGTTTACGAGGTGGATGACGACGGCGATACGACCTGCATCATTCTTAACGAAAAGGGCAAGGTGATCTTCGACAAGTGTGAGGAGATCGAAAATGAGGTAGGCTATAAGGCGGTTTTCGGCAGCCTTATTTCCGATGCCGACTAAGAATAATACAAAATAATACGGCAGCGAACACCGCAAGGGCATAGGGCCCCTGCGGTGTTTTTTTTGTTGTTTTTTTACAAAAAAATGACGTATATTAATAAAGTATGTCCGTTTAGTAAAATCAATCGGCAAAACAGACAAAACACACGTTATTTCGAACAGCATAATTGGGGATAATGTCGAAAGGTGGCGACGAATATTGACTTTTGTGGTTTTTTGTAGTATAATAAAATGTATAAACGCCAGTCATTGTTAAGTGAATGTTAATTACTGTTTTGTGAATGTTAATTAAAGTTCATATATAAAACTCTAAATTGTGAGGTTTGGTTATGATTGATTTGATCTTTGCGGCATCAGCTCTGGGCGCTGCTCTGATATTGATTTTCGGCTTGTATATGCTAAATCGCCGAAAGGTCAATATTTCAAACTTTATAAAGCCTATGGCGGTGGCCTTGTTCTGCGTGTCATTCCTGAGATACCTCTGGAAGCGTCCCGCGATTTACGACCTCAGAGGTCTCACGAGCGCCGTGTCGCCGTTCAATGCCGAGGTGGCAAGACCGGGTCTGACGGCTCTGGCCGTTATTCTGGTCTGGTTTTCTTACGCCGCGCTATTGCTTACCGTAGTCGGCGCATTCTTTAATTACAAAACACTCCGTAGAATAGTTAACCTGTTTTCATTGCCGACCCTTGTGGGCTGTCTCGTTTTCTTCAAGACGTACGCCGTAGCAACCGTCGGAGTCGAGGCCTACTCTCTCTCAACGCCGCGCTTGTGGATAATGGCGTTCGAGATAGGCCTTGGTATTGCAATAGCTGTCGGAAACATTATTGCCGACGGAAAAGTTGAGATCCCTCGAAGCCTGAAAGACGTTGGAAATTATTTCTACGGACTTATATTTTCTATCCTCGCAATAATGCCTTGCTACGTTCCGCAGGCATTCTTCTCGGGCATCGATCCCTCTCTCAAGATCTATGACCTTACCTTCGAGCATAGAATCGTCCTTTATTTTGCGATAATTCTTCCCGTTGTGGCGTACCTGCTTCTTCGAAACAAGCCCACCGAGGTCAACAGAATGATTCTCATATACGCGACTATCGCGATGATGTGGGTATACATCGGAAGATGGGAATTGCTTGATTTTGCCGATCCTACCGAATGGCCGCTCCACCTTTGTAATCTGGCGATGTTCCTGTTCCCGCTCTGTCTTGTGTTCGATATGAAGCGACTCTTCAACTTCTGCTTGTTCATCAACGTTATCGGCGCGCTCTTTGCGATGCTGATGCCCCACGAGCTTGTTGAATGGAACGCGATCGGAACGGAGCGTATTTCGTACTGGTGGAACCATTACGCAGCGTTCGGTATGCCCGTTTTGATTATTTCCTTGAAGGTATTCAAGCGACCCAAATTCAAGCAGTGGGTGTATTCGGTTATAGCTCTCGTCGTTTATTACGGGCTTATGCTCTTTACGAACGCTTACCTTACGGCGAGCACGGGTAAGGCTACGGACTTCTTCTTTACAAATAGTGACTTTATCGTATCAAAGCTTGGCCTATGGGCGGAGCGCACGCGTGATCTTACCGTCACGGTAACGGTTAACGGCTACGACCTGGTTTTCACACCGATATATCAGATACTGTTCCTTGTCGTGTATTTGCTTATTTCCGTCGGAATGTGGTTCCTGTACGGTCTGCTCTTCACGGTAATTGACGCGGACGAAGAAAGAAGTAAGAGAGAAAAGGATTATAAGAGAATGAAAAAAGATCTTAAAAAATATCTTGGCGACAAGCCCGAAACCACTCCCATCAACGGAGACGGTTCACCCAGCCTTGTGCTTCGCAATTTCTCCAAGAGATACGGAAGCAACAAGCATTATTCTGTAAACAACGTATCCTTTGAGGTAAAGGGCGGCGAGATCTTCGGCTTCCTCGGCCCTAACGGCGCGGGTAAGTCCACGATCATCAAGAGTATGGTCGGTATTCAGACCATAACCTCGGGAAGCATTGAAATTTGCGGATATGACGTTGAAAAGCAGCCCGTTGCGGCAAAGCTCAACACTGCGTTCGTTCCCGACCACTACGCTCTCTATGAAAACCTCACGGGCAGAGAATACATAAACTATATCGCAGACCTCTTCGGCGTAACGAAGGCGGACAGAGACGCGTTTATTGACGAATACGTTGACGTGTTCCAGCTCACGGGCGCGTTTGACAATCAGATGAAGACGTACTCCCACGGTATGAAGCAGAAGATAACTATTATGTCTGCTCTCGTTCACAATCCTAAGGTATGGGTCCTCGACGAGCCGCTCACGGGTCTCGACCCCACGAGCATACACGAGGTTAAGGAGTGCATGAAGAGACACGCCGCAAAGGGCAACATCGTATTCTTCTCCTCGCATATCATTGACGTCGTTGAAAAGCTCTGCGACAAGATCGCGATCATCAAGAAGGGTCAGCTCCGCGCCTTCAAGACTATGGAGGAGCTTAACGAGCAGGGAATTGAGCTCGAGCAGTTCTACCTCGATATTATTTACGACGGTAATGACGAGCACGTTCCTTACGTAGAAGAGCCTGAAAAGGCTGAGGAGGAGGCAAACGCATGAAAAGTCTCGTCATCCTTGTAATGATGCAGCTCAAGGAACAGATGAACTTTAAGCGCTTCAAGATAGAGAAGGTAAAGGGCTTCCGTATATTGCTTTCGGTTATAGGCTCGATATTGAAATTCGCGCTGGTTACCGCGCTCTGTATTGCCTTTTTGTTCGTATCGCGAACCCTTGGATTGTTTTCGTTCCAGGGCTTGCCCGTTCCCGACACGGTTATTTCGCTTGTGTTCTCGGTGATGCTGCTTTTGTCGGTAATATCCTGTACAGTAGGACTTACAAAGTCTTTGTACTACGCGAGAGATAACGCGGTGCTTCTGACGCTGCCGTGTCCCTCTCTGCACGTATATCTTTCCAAGCTTATCATATTCTTTATATTTGAAATAAAGAGAAATCTTTCGTTCCTCGTTCCGATGTTCATCGCGTACTATATCACGCACGGATACGGCCCGGGAGCGTATATATGGATGCTTTTCTGTATGCTTTGGGTATCTCTTTTCACGGTGGCGATAGGAGCGCTTCTCTCTATTCCCGCTATGTGGATAGCCAATTTCTTCAGACAGCACAAGTGGATTCAGATGGGTGGGTTGGTTGCCACGGTTGCGGTTGCCGCCTTGGCGCTGTTCTACGCGATATCCCTTATTCCCGCGAACATTGACCTTGTTGCCGCTTGGACGAGCATTTACTGGGATATTCAGGATTTCCTTGCGGCGTATGCAAAGAATTTCAGCTTCCTGTACGACTTTACCCGTATGCTTCTCGGCGAGGTAGAGCATCTGGATATTTATTTCCCGATTGCGAGAACTGCCTTAAGATTCCTTGTTCTTGCGGGCTTGACCGTCGTTATTCTCGGCGTGGGACTTCTTATCGTCCGTCCCATTTTCTACAAGATGGCGTCAACACCGTTTGAGTACTTAAAGAAGCCCGTAAAGCCCAAGAAAAACAGGGCAAGAGGCAAGGTGAGATCCTCTGTTTTCACAAACTTCTTAGTTACTGTAAAAAATACGAATTCAATTTTCGCAAACGTCGGAGTTCTTATCTCCGTTCCCATGCTCATCTATCTTTTGAACAAGATATTCCTTGCTATGAAGACGAGAGAAATGGGCGACAATATGATAGTTGCGTTTAATATCCTTATTATGCTTCTTATCACCTTGAATTCCAACTGCTCGATTGCGAGCATCTTCTCAAGAGACGGTCAGAGCAGCTATCTTATAAAGACTCTGCCCTCAAAATACACCCTGCCCGTAGTAACGAAGCTTTTGCCCAACACTACGTTCGGCGTCTGCTCCATACTTTTGACGGCGCCCATTTTGAAGCGGACTCTCCCGATTTCCGCGGCTGACGTGACGCATATAATTCTCGCGATCGAATTCGTTTTCCTCGCGCATATGTTCTATTCCGCGGAGCTTGACCTTATGAATCCTCAGAGCCAGCTTTACGCGAGCGTCGGAAGCACGGTTTCCAATCCCAACGAGGCAAAATCGACGGTTGCCGCGTTCCTCGTTTCCTTCCTTACGGCAGCTCTGATATTTATTCTCTTGCTTGAAGGCGGGGGCGGTGTATACATAAAGTTTATCGCGGGCGCTCTCGGCATACTCGTTCTCAGAGTTTGGCATTTCTTCTCAATGCTGAAGCTTTACTATAAGGAGAAATAATTATGAAAAAATCAGTAGTTATTATTATTGCACTTATTTACATAGCTTCGGTGGCCTTGGTGAGCTTTTTTGGCTTGCAGTTCAAGGTCTTTGACGAGGTCATTCCCGTTGAGACGATCGAGATCACCAACGAAGGACAGAAAAGCTCCGAGCAGTTCGGCAACTATCTTGTCATATATCCCAATGAGAAGGGCGAGCTGCGAGTTAAGATAGATTATCACGTTTATCCCGAAAACGCTTCTAACACAACGGTTGATTTTGCTTATGAGCAGATCGAAGGCATTACCGTGGACGAATACGGCGTGGTTACGTTCCCGTCTGCGGGTGGCTCCTTGAAGGTAAGAGTTATCGCGACCGACGGCAGTAATGTCGAGGACACGATACTGATTATTGCAAGGGGTACCGATTGATCTATCCGTAAGCTTATCAAATAAATATAATTTAAGGAAGGGAAGGTGCTGCTGCCCACAGAAGACATTTGACGATCCAAAATCGAATACTGAATACTGAATACTGAATACTGAATACTGAATACTGAATACTGAATAC
>CAZMKU010000001.1:0-53862 GCA_964567085.1 uncultured Clostridium sp. | reverse complement strand
GAATACTGAATACTGAATACTGAATACTGAATACTGAATACTGAATACTGAATACTGAATACCAATACTGAATACCAATACTGAATACTGAAAACCAATAATAATACTGAAATTGAATACTTATTAACTGAATATTTGTAAATTTAATATATAATTGAATGTCAAAATTATATTAAAACACCATTTTTCATTGAAATGTTCTGTTTTTAAGGAGAAACAAATGAAAAGAAAATTAATTATTTTTATGATGATCGCGCTCGCAACGCTGTTATGTCTTACGGCTTGTCCCGACAGCAGCGACGATCCTGTGGTGACAGGCGTAACGGCTATCGAGGTTGTGAGCGGAAGTATCCCCACCCAGGTTAATTTGGGTGAAACCCCCGATTTTTCGGGAATCAAGGTAAAGGCTACCTTTGAGGACGGTACTACCAAAGAGGTTGGTATCGCAGACGGCGTAACCGTAAGCTCGCTCGACACGACGACTGCGGGCTCAAAGTCGGTAACAGTTACCTACGGCGGCAAATCCGCAAAGGTTAGCGTAACCGTAATCGACCCCGATGCCAATGCATACGTAACCGCAATCAAGATAGTAGCGGGTTCTGTCAGCGAATCCTACTATCTCGGTATTGCTCCCAATATGTCGAGCCTTCAGATCGAGGCTACGTACAGCAACGGCAATACCGGCGTTCTTGACTCCGAGGAATACACCTATACGGGCGTTGACGTAACGAGCGAGGGCAAGAAGACCTTTACCGTAACCTATACTGACGATCCCACGCTTACAGCAAGCGCGGAATACGAGGTTATCGGCATTAAGTCTATGCACGTAAATGCGGAGACGATATCCAAGAAGGTTGGCGTAGGCGAGGCTCTCGATACGTCCGCGCTTCAGGTTATCGTTGTTTATAATGACGATCACGAGGAGCATCTCGGCGCGTCCGAGCTTACTCTCGGCGCTCTTGATACGACGACCTATGGCGACAAGACTCTTACAATTTCGTTTGCGGGTGAGACTATTGATTACAAGGTAACCGTAGTCGGCGTGCTTTCCGTCGAAGTGAATAAGGGCTCTTATCCCGAAAAGGCTCTGATCGACGTCGCTTACACAGCTCCCTCGATCACCGCGGTCGCTTCGTATAGCGACGGCTCGGAAAAGACCCTGAGCGCAGCCGACCTTTCTCTTGGCACGCTTGATACGTCCACGGTCGGAAAGAAGACTCTTACCGTAGCATATGGCGGACTTGAGACGACCGTTGAGGTTGAGGTCGTAGCCGTTGAGTCTCTCGTTATCGTTCACGGCGGCGCTATCAAGACGGAAATTCTCAAGGGTGAATCTCTTGACCTTAGCGGCATCAGCGCAAGTGCTACCTTCACGGGCGGCACGGTAGTGCATCTTGACGCGGCTGACCTTGTTATCGGCAGCATTGACGGTAACGTTGCAGGCGAGCAGAAGCTCACTATTACTTACCTCAACAAGACTCTTGAATACACAGTAAAGGTTTGTGAGATCACAAGCCTTCGTGTTGAGGGCGTTGCAAAGGTTGTTCCTGTGGGCGAAGCTATTGATATCAGCGGTATGAAGGTTTACGGCGTTTATAACAACACCGCTGAAACAGAGGTTCTTCTCACGGACGGTATCACGACTAACGTTGACGATATTGACATAACCGTTGAGGGCAATAAGACTCTCGTTGTATCCTACAGCGGCGAGTACGGTACACTTTCCCAGAACTACGTAATTTCCGCAGAGCCTCTCGAGCTTGAGAGCATCGAGATCAGAAGCTGGAAGGATCACGTGGTTATTGACGGTACGTACGACCTTGGCAGCCTGGCCGTATATGCTATATACAGTAACGGCGAAGCTGAGAAGATCACAAATTACGAGGTATCCGCGCTTGACACGAGCGTTGCGGGTGCGACGACTCTCACAGTTACTTATACTGACGGTGACATAACGAAGAGCGCGACCGTAGAGGTTTCCGTTCTTCCCGCGTCCTACCTTATTTTGAACGGCGTCTCGGGCCTTATAGCCGACAGAGGCGGCAAGCTCGACCTTTCGAAGCTCAAGGTTATCGTGGCTTACTCCGACGGCACGAATGAAGAGCTTCGCGTAGCGCACGACAGCGACGTTCAGGTTCTTCCTTACGACACGTCCGAGGAGGGCTACAAGACCCTTACGGTCAGCTGCATGGGCGTTGAAGCAACGGCAACGTACTACGTTCGTGTAGTAACGAATATTGCGATTCTCGGAGGCAGCGTTGATACCGACCTTCGTAACGGATACGACGCCGATTCCTCCAACCTTACTCTTAACATCACTTATTCCAACGGTGATAAGGAACAGAAGAAGGCGAGCGGGCTTGTTGGCGTTTCCGTTAAGACGGAGCAGACGAACGCTCAGAGCGGTAAGTTTACGGTTACCTACGAGGGCTGCTCGGCTTCTGTAGATCTTACGGTTATCAATGCGGTGCGCATCTCCGCGCTCAATAACACGGTTCCCGCGTTGGTAAATCAGGGCGACGTGGTTGACTATTCAACTATGAAGCTTTCGGTATATTATGATAACGGCGCCGTTTATCTTATCCCCTTCACGGATGCCCGTCTGACCGTAACTCCTAAAAATGTTGACACTACCACCTCGGGCTGGAAGGCTATTTCCTTCGTGTTCGCGGATGGCGCCGTAACCTTGGATACAAGTGTAAATATCCACGTAAGAGGCGTTGAGAAGGTTGAGATCGTTGGCGGCGTCCTGAGTATCGTTACCGTAGGTAAGAAGCTTGACACGTCCGACATCTCCGTTAAGGTTACTTACGAGGACGGCACGTATACTTACGTAAACAGAAATAATCCCAATCTCGTGGTTGGTACGGTTGATACCTCCTCCGCGAAGAAGGTAACTCTTGTGGTTTCCTATCTTAACAAGGAAGGAAGCATGGAGATCGAGGTTAAGGAGGCGGCAACGCTTTCGGGTCTTATCTTCGGCACGCTTCTTCCCGACGAGCTCGTGGCAAGAGAAAGCTATGCGAAGAACTACAAGGACAGCACCAGCGCATACCGCGTAGGCGACGATAACCCCTACTACTTCTATCTTAACGTTATTCAGCTTGACGAAAACGATAATATCGTTGACGTCGACGGTAAAAATATTGCTACGTCGTCCAAGGTTTATCTTGTAAACGGCGACGGCTCCGAGACCGAGCTTACGGGCAGCGCTCTTACCGAAATGGTAGCGTTTGATTCCGCGATGAACTCTTACGATTTCACTGACAAGGCGATCGGCAAGACGTTCAGACTTGAGATCTGGCCTGCGGACAGCACAAGCTACGTGGACAAGGCGAGCGTAACGAAGTCGCACACCGTAACCGTAGTTGACGGCTATAATATTTACAACGCTTGGGAATTGAATGTTATTACGAACACCGCCCGCGATTGTACGAACGGCTTCTACGGTGACGAGGGCGCGATCAATCAGGTTCAGGCTGTTGATAAGTTCCTCAAGAAGTACGGTGTAACAAGACCTACGACTCTTGCAAGTGTCGTTCTTCACTGTAATCTTGACGTTACGACAAGCGATATTCCCTCCGAGTATATTTATACATATCAGGATAATAACGGCGTAACACAGCAGGGCCTCTACGATCATCTCGGCATATTCCACCGCGAGCTTACTCCCGATGAAAAGAAGTTTGAGATCTACGGTAACTACTTCAGCATCTATTCCTATAACCTTCCTTGCGTAACTCCCAAGGGTATTGCGGGCAACGACGACGAATTTTCGTCTGCTTCGCTTATCAAGGTAAGGCTTACATATGCTGCAGAGGCTGACATTAACGCTCGCGGACTTGCGGGTGACTCGAACCCCTTTGATGAGTACGTATTTAATGTTAACGATCTTGCAACAAGAGATAACGACCCCAACTCCAACGACCAGACTGCAAGCGAAAGACATATGAGAGGTCTTTGCTGCTATAAGACGGGTGAGCTTACCTGTAATATGACCAACGTTAACGTTGACGCGTTCATGACCTCCTTGGTTCTTGAATTTGCGGGAACAACGCTTAATCTCAATAAGGTCAAGTTCTACAACGCATGGCAGGGACACCTCTTGCTTTGGAGCGAGAATGAGCTGCAGTCAACGATGGGCGGCAAAAATCAAGATACGTGGAGCTATATTCCCGATCAGGTAGTAAATATTACCGATTCGCTTCTTGCTAAGTGCGGCGGCCCCGTAATGCTCGTGCAGGCTCCTAATTGCCAAGAGAATTATAACAAGACGAACGGCGTAAGAGTAATTGCGGACACCAAGAGTGAGATCTATACTTACGTAACGGGTCAGGAGGCTTGGTTCGTAGCGGTTGGTCAGACTCAGCTTGCGGCTAATATAAAGGCTATGAGCGCGCTTATCAGCGGTCAGAATGGTCAGAATGGCCCCCACGGATTTATTTCGACGGATAAGATACAAGGCGTCGAAGCCGTAAATATGATCATGGTAAGTATGGGCGGCGACGGAACAAGCTTGAATGGCACGTATACTAACGCATCCTTTACGCGTGTGGGCGAAACGAACACGACGGGCATGGTATCGCATTACAAGAACTATGCGGGAACGACCTTCCAGAATCCCTATGTTGACGCTTATGCCGCTTCGGGCGCTCCCGTATTCCAGACCAGCACGGGTAGCACGGCATATACGGACGGTAAAACAGGATGCTACGTTGATGCGAGCGGCACACGTCCC
The DNA here is from genome assembly GCA_964567085.1 of uncultured Clostridium sp. Classification (GTDB taxonomy): domain Bacteria; phylum Bacillota; class Clostridia; order Oscillospirales; family CAG-272; genus SVTX01. The sequence continues at coordinate 49,124 of CAZMKU010000001.1, read as the reverse complement.
GGTGAGGCATTCTACACGGGAGATTACATTACGCTTTATTATGGCGGCGCAGCTATTATGATGGAGTATTATCATACCGCGTCATAAAAGTCATCTGTTCTTTCGTGATGCTTCAATCGAAGCATCACGAAGGGGGCTCTTTGGGCGCCTACCATATAGCGGTTCTATATTAAAATCAAAAGGACGAGATTTTTCTCGTCCTTTTTGCACACCTCCTTGCCCTGCAAGGTATAGTGTGTTATACCATATTTTGTTTTCGGATGGTAAAGAAGTGATGTTATTCGCTTCGCTCATAATGATGTTGTGCTTGCGCGCAGTGATGTGTTGCGCTGTCAGCGCAAAATGATGTGATGTTTGCCCACCGCGCCGTAGGCACAATATCATTGCCGAAGGCTACATTACCTCCGTCTCGCTATGCGAGCCACCTCTCTTTATACAGGGGAGGCTCTTGCTCCCCCCGTTAGTATACGCTACGCACAAGTGAAGTTAAGCTTGCCCATAACTTCGCCGTCAGGCGAAACCTCACTCACCAAGTGAGCTTCACTATCGAAGATAACTTCACCTGTCCATATGGCAACCTTGGTTTTAGCGCGTTCTCCTTTAAGGATAACGCGCATTTATTTTTGTCCTTGCCTTTTTCTGCCGATACGTCGGCTTTGCCGACTCGACGCGTTACCGTCCGACGGGGACGTCACGCGCTTTAGCTCTCCATCTGCTTGCCGAGGAAGCTCGCCGCGGTCTGAATGAGCTTTGTCTCCACCGCCTCGGGAGTTCTGTCGGCTCCGCCCTGTGTGAGCGACGCCACGATGCCCACGATATCGCCCTCGCAGATGATGGGCATAGCGCAGCTGACGTGGTGGCTGCCGCCGTCGCGCAGGGGCGGTATCCTCTCGTCGCCCGTGCGGTGGACGTATAGGCTTCTGCCGTCCGCTATCGCATCAAGCTCATCCGAGAGCGAGCGATCATTGTATTCCTTTTTGGATACGCCCGCGGAGGCAACTACGCTGTCGCGGTCGCAGATGATGACCGACAGGTCGCAGGTCTTGTGCAGAGTCTCGGCGTATTGAGCTGAAAACGCTCCGAGCTCGCCGATGGGTGAGTATTTTTTGAAAATTACTTCTCCGTCGCGGTCTGTAAAAATTTCAAGAGGGTCGCCCTCGCGGATCCTCATGGTTCTTCTGATCTCCTTGGGGATAACGACGCGTCCGAGATCGTCTATCCTTCTGACTATTCCTGTAGCTTTCATATATATAACATCCTTTTTCCGTTTTATTGTAAGAGCCGCGATCGCGGCCCGTCAGTAGAGCATTTCCTGCTCCTCGCGCGTTTTTGCAAGGAACAAGCTTTGGTCTGTATTGCTATTATTTGTGATTTTTTCTGGGAATATACCTGCTTTTGAAAAAATAATCAAGCGGGGAAATTGTATAAACAATAGGTTTAAAAATAAACCTTTAATTTATGATTAAATTTCATTAAGCTCGCGCGCGGGCTTGATCGAGCGCTGCTTCGGGGTAAATTTTGCTGCTCGCGAGGGCAAGGACGGTTCAAAAACACCTCTGCTTCCCGTCAATTCTTTACGTGCGCGCGCATATATTTAAAAAATGAAGGGTTTCGCTGATTTCGGGGCGGCGGAGAGGCGAAAAACGGCTCTTTTCGCCTCTTGAGGCGTCGTTGAATACCTTTGTCGGCATATGAAAATTTTTAATAAAAAAATAGTAAAATTTTTGCTTAAAAATTTCCAAATCTATTGACAAAGGCATTTTTATATGTTATAATGAGTCAAATAAGTATGGGTAACTATGTCCAAATTGTCTCTATTTGTACTTTTTTGCTCAAATACTAAATTATTTTTGGAGGAAAAATAAGGATGAAACGTATAATTTTTTCTAAGAGAACTCTCGCATTGATCCTTGCGTTGATGATGACTCTTAGTGTTGTTTACGTTCCCGCATTCGCGACAGGAAGCGACGATACAGCTTCTGATTCGCACGTATGCGATTTTAGCGGCGAGCCTCACGTGGTTGCACCTGACCATGTGAACGGCAAGAACGGCTATACTTACTTCGAGTGCCAGGTTGAGGGATGCGATGAGGTTCATATTCTCAGCGATTCCATCGTTGGCCCCGAGGCAGGCGACCACGTATGGGAGGACGTTCCCGCGGTGGCACCTACATGTACAACAGCAGGTAACGCTGCTTACAAGGTATGCAAGTCTGCGGCTTGTGACGCTGTTGCCGATACGGAAGGCAACGTAGTTGAGGGCGGCTCTGAGGCGTTCGCGCTCCCGGCTCTTGGTCATAAGTTCACAGAATGGACTGTAACGACTGACTATCAGTGTACAGACCTTGATATGAGCAGAGAGTGTCTCGCTTGCGGTCACGTTGAAAGCGTTGAGTGGCACGAGACGTATCATAACTACCAGCCTGTATTCGACGATACTTACGTTGCGCCCAAGTGTAACGCTGCAGGTCAGGTTACGTTCAAGTGCGTGGCTGTTCACGAGTCCGGCATTGCTTGTACGGCGGTTCAGGAAAACGTAACTATCAAGGCTACACGTCAGCACATTACATACGTAGTTCCCGCGGTGGCTCCCACTTGCCTTGAAACGGGTATGCAGGAATATCACGTTTGTACGATGTGCGGCAACAACTTCAGCGAAGCTAATACTCAGGGTAACGCGGGCAGAATCGGTGACCTCACAACTCTAGTGGTTGATGCTACGGGTCACAATATGTCCGAGTTCGTAAGAATCGAAGGTATGGGCTGCACGGTTGAGGACAATATGAAGTCCGTTTGTCAGAACGATGGCTGTGATCACGTTGTATATGCAACAGAGGATCACAATATGTCCGCGCCCGTAAGACTTCTCAACTATGCTTGCGGAGTTGAAAACAATATGATCTCCGAGTGCCAGCACGCAGGCTGCGAGCACACGGTTTACACGACGCAGGGTCACGATCACGAGATCACCAGCGTGGCTTCTACGATTGAAGATTGCGTAGAGACGATCGTTACGGTTAAGACCTGTAAGTTCTGCTCTAACACGGTAACGGAGTCTGAGGCGGCGACGGCTCACACGGGTATTACTGCTCTTCCCGCGGTTGATCCCACATGTAAGGCTGACGGTCTTACAGCAGGTCAGAAGTGTGTGGACTGTGACACGGTAACGGTTCCTCAGGAAACGATTTCCAACGCTGAGCTGGTAGCGGCTCACAGCGCTTTGGGTTATCATAAGGGTGTTCAGGCGGCTACGTTCCCCACGTGTACGACGGTTGGTTATACGTCCGGCACAAAGTGTACGGAGTGCGGCATCGTTGTGGTTGAGCCCGAGGAAATTCCCGCTGCAGGTCACCAGTACAACACGGAAGAGATCGCTCCCACGTGTCAGACGGTTGGCTACAAGGCTAACAGCATCTGTGAGGTTGACGGCTGCGATTACGTGAAGCCCGGTTCCGTGCTTTCCGTTGTTCCTTGCGTAGCTAAGGAAGAAACAGTTCTCGTTAGCGAGGCAAACTGCATGTCTCCCGAAATCCGCAAGTCCATTTGTAAGTGGTGCGACGCGGTTGTTGACGATCACATCGAGGTTGGTGAGATCGCCTCCACGAAGCACTGCGGTACATTCTCCATCGTTAAGTCCTCTGCAGCTACATGCTTTGCAAACGGCTGGGCATTTGCTACATGCACAGAGTGCGAAGTAGTGATCATGGTTATTCCCAACGGTAAGACTGCTGCAGAATACTCTGCATATACTCTTGACGGTACTCCCACGGATATCTGGATGACAGAATCCGAATTCAATACAACGTATCCCGACGTTCTTACGATTACTGTAACAAAGCGCGAGCATCTCAAGCTCGAGGAGCCCACAACAAAGCAGGATCCTACCTGTGAAGCAGACGGCTCTGCTCAGTGGGTATGCGGATACGATGATTGTACTCACGTTATTGAAACTCAAGTCCTCCAGGCTGTAGGCCATACAGAAGATGACCCCGTAACTACAACAGAGCCCACGTGTACAAACGAGGGCGTAGCTGTGATCTACTGTACGGAATGTGATAAGCAGATAAGAACACAGTCTGTTGCTGCAACGGGTCACTCCAATGACGGCGCAGGTGAATACAAGGTTGACGTAGAACCCAGTTGCACGGCGACGGGTATTGGAAGATACTATTGTACAACTGAAGGTTGCGGCGTACAGATCGGCGCGGACGTTATTATCGAAGCGCTTGGTCATAACGTAGAAAAGGTATTCGAGGATATTCCCAGCTGTATCGCAACGGGTACGGAATACTACGAGTGCACAAGATGCGGTGGTGAGCAGTCCTCCACGGTTGTTCCCACGGTTGCTCATACTCACGTTGCTACAGGCACGACGGCTACATGTACGGAAGACGGTATCACAACTCTCGTATGTAGCGTTGAGGGCTGTGGTGATACAATAACAGAAACAACAAAGGCTACAGGTCATAGCTTCAATGAAGAAACCGACGTTCACGTAGATCCCACGTGTACGGCTGACGGTTATAACGGCTGGACTTGTGTAAACGATGGATGCGAATACGTTGAAAAGGAAATTATTCCTACAACGGGTCACTCCTTCACAGGCTCTTACTTGTATGCGGAAACGACTGCAAGCTGTGCAAACCTTAAGGGCGTTTACGTAAAGAAGTGTGACAACTGTGACACGACAGATTACACGGAAGAGGTTGAATACGATATAACGAAGGGTCACGGTATTATTGAGGTTACCGACCACCAGCTCGTTTACACTTTCGCTCACGGCGAAGACAAGAACGTTTCCACGGAAAACTGGACATACGTTGAACACGTATCCAACATCTGCCAGACAGGTACGGTTGGCGGTTACATCTGCGAAATTTGTAAGGCAGAAGAAGTTATCGAAGAAGCATACGCAGACCAGAAGGTTGGCGCTGAGATCGCTGCTTCTCACGCTTACGAGGAAGACGTACACGTAATGACATGTACATCCGAGGGTTACACAAACATGGTTTGTGCTGACTGCCAGGATACGTACGAGGTAGAAGGCTCCAGAGTGGCAATCAACACGGCTCTTGCTGAGGCTCACTCCTTCGTTGGTTACTGGTCTGCAACAACAGTTGCAAGCTGTAACACTCCCGCAGGCGTTTACGTAAAGATGTGTGAACACTGCGAAACAAAGGCATTTACTGATGAAGTAACATACGATACAACAAAGGGTCACGGTACTCTTGAGGTTGTTGACAACCAGCTCGTTTACGTTTCCGCTCACGGCGAAGACAAGAACGCTTCCGTTGACGGTACGTGGACATACGTTGCTCACGTTGATAACAAGTGTGTTGAAGGCACGGTAGGTGGTTACATCTGCTTGATCTGTAACACAGAAGAAGTTCTTGTAGCTGAATATGCTGACAAGAAGGTTGGTGACACGATCGCTCTTGCTCACAACTACCAGCCCGTAGTTCACGAAATGAACTGTGTAAACGCAGGTTACACGGAAATGATCTGCTCCGACTGTAGCGACGACTACGTTGTTGACGGCTCATTCGTAGAGATCGATTCCGAATCCGAATCCTCTCACGACCTCAGCGCAGGTTACACATCCGTTGTAACACAGGCTAACTGCGGTAACGTTTCAGGCGTATACGCTAAGAAGTGCGCAGACTGCGGTAAGACATACACATACACAGTAGAATACGATACGACAAAGGGTCACGGTTATATTGCGATTGAAGACGGCGAGCTCGTTTACGTTGCAGCATACACGGACAAGAACGTTTCTACAGACAACTGGACATACGTTGAACACGTATCCAACATCTGCCAGACAGGTACGGTTGGCGGTTACGTATGTAACATTTGCAGCTACACAGAATATATCGATTCCACGTACGAAGGCGAAAAGATCGGTTCTGATATCAAGGCTTCTCATAATATGAGAGCTGACGCTCAGGCTCCCTCTTGCGAAAGCTTGGGTATTGAGGGTTGGACATATCACGAGTACTGCACAGATTGTGACCTCGGTCACACTCCCGACGGTACTTGGGAGGTTCTCTCCTGCGTTCCTTGCACGGTAGTAACCGTTAAGCCCGTAGCTCCTACGTGCCACGAGGCAGGTACGGCAGGCTACACATATAAGGCTTGCTGCTCTACAACGGTAGAGATCGCAGAAGCAGCTGCGGCAGCACTTATTCCCGCAACAAATCACGAGGGTACGGTAGTAACGCTCCAGACGGCGCCCGCTACATGTACAACTCCCAGCTTCAAGTACTCCGTATGCACAGCATGTAACGGTGCTGATACGTTCGCTCTTGAAGAATATATCGCTCCTCTCGGACACAACGTAGTTGAAAACGGCACGGGCGTTGACGCAACGTGCACAACTGACGGTAAGTATTCCGACAAGATCTGTGACAGATGCGGCGACGAGAGCACACTCGTTGAGGGCGAAGTAATTCTCGCAACAGGTCACTTCAACGCTGCAGGCGACAAGTTCCTTGACACAGACAAGTGCGCGGCTGACGTTCTTGACAACGACCGTCACTGCGTAGTATGCGATAAGGACATTGATTTCGTTCACAGATTCGACGAGCAGATTACAAACGCAACATGCCAGACAAGCGAAATTCACATCAACACATGTGTTGACTGTAACACTCAGCTTGCTATGGAAGTAGTAAGAGGTCCTTGGACAGAGGAAGAGCACAAGGCAGCTATCATGGGCAACCTTGTTGACTCCGTTGATGCTACTCCCACAACGTACGGTGTTGACACGTACAAGTGTCCTCACTGCGATGAAACGATCGTTGTTAACACACCCTTGGCAGGCGGTATCGAATTTGAGCTTGACTACAGCGTAGTATATCCCACATTCGACGAGGATGGCAAGTTCACAGGCTTTACAAAGTCTGACAGAAAGGAAACAGCTAACGGCACATGGATCGCGGTTGACGTTCTCGTTTACGGCAACAAGGACTTCCACTTCAGCCAGCTTGACGTCTCCTTCTCGTTCAACAATAACGTTGTATACTTCGGCTCTGATATGACAACAGGTATTGATAACCTCGTTATTGAGTCCGTTGTTTCTAACGAAGGCGTGGTTAGCATCTCCGCAGGTGTTCCTCAGAATTCCGACGTAGCTTACACATTCGTAAATACAGTTGGTGAGGATGCAGAAGGCGCAGTTCTTGCAACAGTTTACTTCATGGTTAAGGATGACGCTAACGTTGGCGCGGCTTCCTTCACATTCGGCACGAAGCAGAACGTATGGCTTGTTGAGGATGCTGATATCGTTGACATCACAAAGTTCGCTTCCTTCGATGCAGAAGCTTTGACATTCACATCCAAGGTTCTCGGTGATTACATCAAGGACGGCGCTGTTAACGGCGCAGAGCTTCTCGCTATTAAGCAGATGATCAACGGTAAGCTTGATGAAACATACGACGTTGTGCTTGACCTTGACAAGGACGGTAGCATCACAGTTGTTGACTACGAGATCCTTAAGAGCTTGGTAAACGTTGATGACGTTTTCAATAGCGCATTGTACGAGGCAATTGCCGGTAATTAATTAAATATGACGAGGTGATAAAGTGAAGCTCAGACGAATACTTACAGTTTTCGTTGCGGTTCTCTTAATCTCACTGGCGGCAGTAATTAATATTTCTGCCGACGAAGGTCAGTTAGAAATAGCAGTGGGAGTCTCTTCTTCCACTGCTATTTCTAAAGACGGACTTTTATACGTTGAGTCTGGCGATGAGATTGAGTTGACTGTTTCGATTATCTCAAATCCCGGTCTTGATTCTTTTCAGACAAATATTATATACGACCCCGAGCTGCTCACTCCCGTTTTAAACGGTAAGGGTGAGCTGGTAGTTGAAAATAAGCTGATGGGCGACTTGAACGTGTCGGTGGTAACCGACGGTGAGATCACCTTTAATCGCGTATCCGCTTCCAATGACAGTACAACCACAGGCACGGGAAAGGCTACGATCAAGTTCATTGTCAATGAAGCGACCTGCAAGGAGATCAGATTTACTCTTGGAACTATTCATGTACTGAAGGCTCAGGAGAATTCTATACGCCCCAAGGAGCTCTTGACGAGCGCAAATAAGCAGGCAATAGCAGAGTCCCTTGCGCAGAACGTTTTTGTAAATCATAATTACGAGCTTACGGGCAAGACTGAACCTACCTGCGATGAATACGGTGTTAACCATTATACTTGCGCGGATTGCTTGGCGACTGTTGATAAGACGGGTGACGCTCCCGCGGGTCATACTCCCGTAAGAGAGGATGACAAGCAGACAAGCTGCTCCGAGGCAGGATATCTTGGCGCAACGATCTGCTCTGTTTGTTCCGAGGTGTTGTACGATAGAGTTGAGATACCTATGATCGAGCATCACGCGGAAGACGTTGCGGGATACGCGGCTACTTGCTCGGCTACGGGCTTGACAGACGGAGAACAGTGCTCGGTGTGTGATGCCTGGATAGTTGAACAGACCGAAATTCCTATGATTGATCACACCTCTGTTGACGTAAACGGTATCGCCGCTACTTGCACGACCGACGGTCTTACCGACGGTAAGCAGTGCTCTGTATGCGACGCTTGGATCGTTGCGCAGCAGACAATTCCCGCGTCTCACGGTGAGCTTCAGGTCGTAAGCGGAGTTGAAGCAACAGCGGATGCCGACGGCTTGACAGACGGCAAGAAATGCTCGGTTTGCGGCGTTATGGTTGAGGCACAGCAGGTTATTCCCAAGCTTGAGGGCAAGTCAGGCTGCGGAAGCACTCTCTCGGCCGGCGCGGCGATAATGGTTTCTATCGTTCTCGCAGGAGCTGTTACTATTAAGAAGAGAAAGCATTAAAATTAAAAGCTATTGCTACCATAGCAAGCGCCATAATAAAAAAGCACTTATGATAACGAACAAATCGTTTGTCATAAGTGCTTTTGTATTGTTTCAGGCAATTCATTATGCGCGCGCTACGACGACCTCTCATAATCCGCCTCAATAGCCTTCTATTTTTTGAACGAATAATATATGACCTCGTTTTCCTCCTTGCCGATCGTCCTCGTTACGAGCAGTGCTATAACGTAGATCATAGCTATCAGAGCAATATGGAGACAAAGCTCGACGGCGGGCGAGAACGGGTGGTTTATGTTTGACAGAATAAACGAGGAAATAATGCCCGTCAGCGTAATACACAGTATGGGAGACAGTAATTGGTGAAAAATTTTAGGTCTTGTTTTGGTGGCGGTGAACATTCCGATAAGGCTCAGGGTGGTGTTTAGAGTTTCCGTGGCGTATATTGAGATAATGTATCCGTAAAGTCCGAGACGCGGGACTAAGAAGAAGACCAGAACACAGGACAGAGCCGCGTCGGCGATATTCACGTTCATTGAATATATCTGCTTGCCCATACCCTTCAGAATAGCGTCGGTCGCGCCGTCGATGTACATTATCGGGATGAGCGGCGCTAAAATTCTGATATAGAACGATGCCTCCTGATTTTTGTAAAGCGCCTCACCGATCTCGTTTGATAGCATAAGCATTACTCCCGAGACACCGATCGCAAAGAACATCGCGAGTGATATTATGCGCCTTGTGATGCGACGCAGACGCTCATGGTCGCCTCTTACACGGCATTCTGCAACCTCGGGAATAAGCAGACTTGCGAAGGAATAAATGAAGGCAGAGGGGAAAAGAATGAGCGGGAGTACCATACTGTGAAGGATTCCGTATGATGAAAGCGCCGCTGCCCACGAGCTTCCCGAAAGCTTGAGTCCGCGCGGTATGAGAATGTGCTGAAGCGTGTTGAAAAGCGAACGAATGCACGCGCTGAAGGTGACTGGCAGGGTGATCTTGCAGATTTTTTTGACGATTCCCTCGGATGCCTTTTCTCCGTTTTGAGCTTCGAGCCTTGGCATATGCTTTGATTTGTCGATAAAATAAAGAATAATATTGACTCCGAGAGATATGAGCTCGGATACGACTGAGCCCAAAACCAGACACAGACAAGCGTATTCCGCGCCGAACTGCAAGAAATTCGAGAGCAGAGCGGCGGTGGTGAAGATTTTAAAGCCTTGCGTAACTATCTGGAAAACCGCGTTGACCTTGACTCGTCGTACCGCCGTAAAATATCCCGATAGGCATGACGTCAGCGAGATCGGCAAAAGCGAAAAGGAGACGGCCTTGAGGGAAATTATGCAGCGTTCATCGTACAGAAGATGCGTGCCGATAAGTCCTGAGAGGGAGTACAAGATCAGGGAGGAAATGAGACCCGTGATAAGTGAGTGGCGAATGCAGATCTTTATACTGTCGCGTAAAAGCTTGTGATTGCCTTCGCCGAGAGCTTCAGAAATAAGACGTGTAGTGCCCAGGTTTATTGACGAGCAGGCAATAGTGATAAAGAAGCCGTACACGCTCGTAATAAGGGAAAATAATCCCATAGCTTCCGCTCCTGCCACGCTTGATACGTAAATGTTGAAGGCAACACTGACTCCGCGCATGATCAGAGACGTCGCCGTTACCACAAGTCCGCTTAAAAAGAAATTTCTGGTTCGTGATGACATATATTTTTCCGTAAGATAAATTTGTGATTACAAAAAATATATGCGATATGAGGCTTGAATATGATATAAGAATAGCTCCTCTGACATCGTCAGAGGAGCTATAGTTATTGGCTTGTGTAATTAAATTATTCTGTTCTGAGAGCAATTACGGGATCCTTCTTAGCCGCCGAGCGCGCGGGGATAAGACCTGCGATAAGCGTAAGACCTACGCTGATAAGAACGAGAATTACTCCTGCGAGCGGAGGAACGTACGCTCTGAGCGTGGGAATACCCGTGAGAGCCTGAACGATCCAGGATATCGGGAAGCAGAGAAGTACCGTCATAGCGATACCCAAAAGTCCCGCAGCCAGACCGATTATCATAGTTTCCGCGTTGAATACGCGCGATACGTCGCGCTTGGACGCGCCGATAGCTCGGAGAATACCGATCTCCTTCGTTCTCTCGAGAACCGAGATGTTCGTGATAATTCCTATCATAATCGAAGAAACTATAAGCGAAATGGAAACGAATGCGACAAGAACGTAGGAAATTGCATTGATAATGATCGTAATGGACGACATAAGCATCGCAACGTAGTCGGTGTAAGAGACCTGATCACTCTCACTCTTGCCATCGTTGTAATCCGCGATGACATCTGCGATGTATTCCTTGTCCTCAAAGGTTGCCGCGTAAATGTATACCGCGTCGGGATCCTCGAGGTCGCATATGCCGACCTTCTTCAGATTGTCCTCGTAGGTGTTGCTGCTCGTTCCGTCAGGAATGTAGTCGTTGTAAATGGTTACGAGAACCTCCTCGTTTTCAGCGTTTTCCGCAATATACGTATCGAACATTTCAGCGAGAATGTTGTCGTACAAGGCCTGGTCGAGTCGTGCGATCTGCGCGTACTGGGTCATAGTCATCTCGTCTACCAAAGCATCGAAGAGGACGTCGATCTCGTCAGCGGATTTCTGCATAAGAATGGGGAAATACGTGTCCATACCAAGTCCTGTTTCGGTAGAGTAGGCGCTTGTAATATAAACTATCTTCTTTGCATGATTTGCTTCAAGAATACCCGCGTTTATCATCGCGTTCAGACTTTCAAGACCGGCCGTGTCGAGCTGGATCTGCGAGAGGATTCCTGCCTCGATGCTCGCCTTGAGCTGAGCGTACATGCTTGCGTTTGCCGAGTCCTGAAGGCTATTTGAGAGAACCGAGGGGTTAATTATAGCATCAAGCTCCGCGCTCTTTCTTTCGTAATAATTTTCAATTATTATCTCGGAGATCATTTTCTTGGCGCGAAGTTCAAGCTCGGTGTCGTTATAGCTTGAAAGCAGGGACATTGCGGTTTCGTAGTCGATGCCCTGAAGCAGATTGTTGTTAACTATCATCTGAGCAAGCTTGTCGCGCTTTTCGTCGGACGACATCGTGTTGAAAGCGTCACCGTAAATTTCCTTTTTATACTGCTCGTACATCGTTTCAACGTATTCGTCGGATGGAGTGCAGTAAATATCTCTGTATATCTGCGCCTTCTCGGAGCTTGTTATATCCTTTACGTAATTGTTTACGTATACAGCCTTTTCCTCGTCGGTAAGCTCAGGGGTGTCAACAACGAAGGGAAGACCCGTGAAGATGTCAAGGTTTTTATTTTCTGCCGCTAAAAGCTCCTTGGCGATGGCAGACTCGTTTGTCTTTGCGATAGCATATTCCGTAAGCGCTGCAGTATATGCAAGAGTTCCGCCGATAGGAGCGGCGGTTGCATTCTCGGCGGGCTTTACGATGCCGACAACCTTTACGTCGAGAGCGTCGTTGAGAATCGCGCCGATGGCGTCGGTGTTTTCTCTCATATCAACCCACGTGCCGTCTCCTGCTTTTCTGTAGAAGTCGGAGTTGAGAACCATCTTAAAGGAAATATTCAGGATATCCTCGTAGGAATAGGATTCCGAAAGTCCGAGGTCGGTGTTTTCCTGACCCGTCATAGCCAAGGTGACGGTCTTGATCATATCCTGCTTGGAGATAAGGCCAAGAGAGAAGAGCGTGATATCCGTGATCTCGTTGTATTCGTCGAGCACGAGAATAACCTCGTCCTTGGCGGAGGGCCAATCACCCGCAACAACGGTATATTGACTTTTAACCACGTCGTTTACAAGAGTTGAGTACGTGCCGTCAGCGTTCTTTTCGCCCGGGAGAAGCTCGGTCCACACGTCGTAAGCCGCAAACATCGTTGAGGTGTCCATAAGGCTTGATATACTGCTCGTCGTGCCCGTCGTATTCGTTCCCGATCCCATCATAGTCGAAAATAGGTTTTCGAGGCTCGTGTCGTTGTAGTTGCCGTATTTGTTCATGGCGTACATATTGAGATCAATATTGTATGAGTATTGAATAGCGGATACGTGACCCTCAAGGCCGTTGTTTTCCGTGTCGTCAAGGAAGGACTTGAAGGGCTTGAGATTGTTTTTCTTGGTCTCGGCGGACGTGATGTTCTGAACAAGCTCCGACATAACGAGATTGGGATAAATCGCATCCGTGCCGTGCGCTTCCTTGTCCTCCGTGGATTGCGAGTCCATGATCGTGGAAAGCATACTTGAAATGTCAGCTTCCTCCGCATAAATGCTTATGGGGAAGGATGACAGGGTGTCTCTTTGAACGCTTGCAATGTACTCATTGATGCCCTGCGAGAGCGCCAAGATAAGCGCGATACCGATAATACCGATGCTTCCCGCAAAGGACGTCATTATGGTTCGACCCTTTTTGGTGCGAAGATTGTTGAAGGAAAGGGAGAGAGCGGTCCAGAAGGACATCGAGGTTTTTGCCTTTTCCTTTTTGTCGGCCTTCTTTTGAGCGTGAGTTTTCTTTTCGGGCTCGGGAGCTGCCTCTTCAACCTGCTTTTCGCTTACGTAGGGGTCGGAGTCGTTGATCACCAAGCCGTCAAGCACCTTGATAATTCTCGTGGAATACGTTGCGGCAAGCTCGGGGTTGTGAGTAACCATAATAATGAGCTTATCCTTGGAGATCTCCTTGAGAATTTCCATGATCTGTACGCTCGTAGCCGTGTCAAGCGCGCCCGTGGGCTCGTCTGCGAGCAAAATATCGGGGTCGTTTACAAGAGCTCGAGCGATTGCAACTCTCTGCATCTGACCGCCCGACATCTGCGAGGGGCGTTTGTTAAGCTGGTCGCCAAGTCCTACGGCTTCAAGTGCTTCGGTCGCTCTGCGGCGGCGCTCCGCCTTGGATACGCCCGAGAGCGTGAGCGCAAGCTCAACGTTCGCGAGAACCGTCTGGTGAGGTATGAGATTGTAGCTTTGGAATACAAAGCCGATCGAGTGATTTCTGTAGGTGTCCCAGTCGGAATCCTTAAAGGTTTTCGTGGATTTACCGCGTATGATAAGGTCTCCGTCGGAGTATCTGTCAAGACCGCCTATAATATTGAGAAGGGTGGTTTTGCCGCATCCCGATGGACCGAGTATCGAAACGAACTCATTTTTTCTGAATTCGATGCTGACGCCTTTAAGTGCTTCGACTGTAGAGTCACCAACAACATAAGATTTTTTTATGTTTTTTAGCTCTAACATTCTTTAATCCTCCATAAATGAATTGAAAAACTAATTAAGCATATTTTAACACAGTATTGTTAAAGCAGTATGAAGAATATTTGTTTAAAATTGAAAAATAATAATATTTCGAGGATTTTTTTATTTATATTGAAAAAAATTTTTTTGTATGGTATAATGATTGATAGAAGTAAAATTTTTGGGAGAAAATATGAGATTTGTATTAAAGCATCTTAAAAAATATAAATTAGAATGCTTTTTTGCGCCGTTTTTCAAGCTGCTCGAGGCGTGCTTTGATCTTTTCGTGCCGCTCGTTGTCAAGGATATAATTGATATTGGCATAAAAAATAGCGACAAAAATTACATATATACGAGAATTCTGATCCTGGTGGCGCTTGGTATCATCGGGCTTGTCTGCGCTCTGACCGCGCAGTATTTTGCGGCAAGGGCGGCGGTCGGCGCTTCAACGTCTATGAGAAAGTCTCTTTTCTCGCACCTGACGAAGCTCTCCTATACCGAGACGGATTCGCTGGGCACGTCCACGATGATAACGAGAATGACGGGGGACATAAATCAGGTACAGGCGGGTGTTAATATGACTCTGCGCCTGTTTTTGCGCTCGCCCATAATCGTGTTCGGCGCGATGATAATGGCGTTTTTCGTAAATCCCACGACGGCGTGGATATTTGCAATCTTAATTCCTGTGCTTGCTATTATAGTTTTCACAATTATTTTAGCGGGCATTCCGCTCTACCGCCGCGTTCAGTCAAGGCTTGACCGAGTAACCTCGCTGACGCGAGAAAATCTTTCGGGCGCGAGAGTTATACGCGCGTTTAATATGGAGGAGCGGCAGACAGAGGATTTTAACGATGCCAACAGAGAGCATACGAGCGCGCAAAAGCTTGCGGGTAAGATATCCTCGCTTATGAATCCTCTGACCTACGTTTGCGTGAATCTCGGCATTATCGCGCTTATCTATTTTGCTGCCCCCGAGATAAACGAGGGAAATATGCTTCAGGGCGACCTCGTTGCTTCCTATAATTATATGACGCAGATACTCGTCGAGCTCGTAAAGCTCGCGACGACTATTTTCACGGTCATCAAGGCGGTCGCGTCCGCAAAGAGAATAAGCGCGGTGTTCGATATTCCCGCCACCGACAACAAGAAAGAGGGCGGGGCGTGCGCGCGCGAGCAGACGGGCGTTGCGGTTGAATTTAAAAACGTAAGCCTTACGTACAGAGGCGGCGCGGACGAAGCTCTCTCTGATATTGAATTTTCGGTGCTTCGCGGACAGACGGTGGGTATTATCGGCGGCACGGGCTGCGGTAAGACCTCGCTTGTAAACCTTATTCCCGCGTACTATCCCGCAACTCGCGGCGAGGTTTGTGTTTTCGGAAAAAACGTGAATAGCTACAGTCCCGATGCGCTTCGCGCTATGATCTCGACGGTTCCTCAAAAATCCGTGCTTTTCAAGGGAACTATACGCTCGAATCTTTTGTGGGGAAATGAGAACGCTACGGACGAGCAGATGTGGGAGGCGCTTCGTATTGCTCAGGCGGATGAATTCGTCAGAGAAAAGGACGGCGGACTTGACGCGCGCGTATCCCAGAAGGGAAAGAATTTTTCGGGCGGACAGCGGCAGAGAATTTGTATCGCCAGAGCGATAATAAGACGCGCGCCGATACTTATTCTTGACGATAGCGCGTCTGCTCTTGACTTTGCGACCGAGGCGAAGCTGCGACGTGAAATTTTGTCTCTCGACTATGACCCCGCTGTGTTTATTATCTCGCAGAGAACCTCGTCCATCTCCCACGCGGATAAGATAATCGTGCTTGACGACGGCAAGATCGTGGGTATCGGCACACACGACGAGCTTCTTTCCTCGTGCGAGACTTATAAGGAAATTTTTGAGTCGCAGTTTTACGCGGCGAAGGCATAAATTATGAAGAAAACAAAAGAAAACGGTAAGAATATCAAGACCGTGAAAAGAGTGCTCAAATACCTTGAGACGTATAAATGGCTTTTCCTCCTGTCGCTTATCTTGGCGGCGGTCGTAGTGGCATTGACTATATACGTCCCCGTGCTTATCGGCCGCGCTATTGATATGGCGATCGGTCGCGGAGCGGTTGATCTTGACGGTATTTTCGGCATACTTATTCAGATCGGTATAATATCCATTGTAACGGGCTTGCTCCAATGGATAATGAATATTTGCAATAACAAAATAACCTTTGGTATCGTAAGGCGAATGCGCAGGGAGGCTTTTATGAAGCTTCAGTCCCAGCCGCTCTCTTATATTGATTCCCACTCGGTCGGCGACACGGTCAGCCGTGTTATCGGCGACGTTGATCAGTTCTCCGACGGACTTCTTATGGGCTTCTCCCAGCTCTTTACGGGCGCGCTGACTATTCTTGCGACTCTGGCTTTTATGATCTACATAAACCCCATAATCGCCGTTATAGTCGTGGTAATGACACCTCTTTCGCTGTTCGTTGCCGCGTTTATAGCAAAGAGCACCTTTACTCTTTTCAAAAAGCAGGCGGAGGTAAGAGGCGAGCAGACCGCCCTTATCGACGAGATGATCGGCGAGCACAAGACGGTTGTCGCGTTTTCACAGGAGGGGAACGTCATAGAGCGGTTTGACAAGATAAACGATGAGCTTGGCCGCGTATCGCTCAAGGCGGTATTCTATTCCTCGCTTACGAACCCCTCGACGAGATTTGTAAATAATCTGGTTTACGCGGCGGTAGCTCTTGCGGGCGCGCTTATATGCATAGGCTCGGGCGGCGCTTCGCTTACCGTCGGTATGCTTTCAAGCCTTTTGGGCTACGCAAATCAGTACACGAAGCCCTTTAATGAGATCTCGGGCGTAATTACCGAGCTTCAGAATTCTCTGGCGTGTGTTTCCCGTCTTTTTGAGCTTATTGACGCTCCCGCAGAGACACCCGACGCGCCCGACGCGAAGGTGCTCACGGACGAGGATATAAACGGAAACGTGAAGATCGAAAACGTAAGCTTTTCCTACACGAAGGATCGCGAGCTTATAAAGGATTTTAACCTTAACATTGAAAAGAGCCAGAGGGTTGCCATCGTCGGTCCTACGGGCTGCGGAAAGACCACGGTCATCAATCTGCTTATGAGGTTTTATGACGTTGACGAGGGCAAGATTTCCGTGAGCGGATACGATATAAAGGACGTTACGAGAAGCTCGCTTCGCTCATCGTACGGTATGGTGCTTCAGGATACGTGGCTAAAGGTGGGAACTATCAAAGAAAACATCTGTATGGGCAAGCCCGATGCCACTGATGAGGAGATCATCTCGGCGGCAAAGGCGGCGCACGCGCATTCGTTTATTAAGCGCTTGCCGAACGGATATGATACTATGATCGGTGAGGACGGCGGCATGCTCTCGCAGGGACAGAAGCAGCTTTTGTGTATCGCGAGGGTAATTCTCGCTCTGCCGCCTATGCTTATTCTCGACGAGGCGACCTCGTCGATCGACACGAGAACCGAAATGAAGATACAGAAGGCTTTTGCTACGATGATGAAGGGAAGAACCTCGTTTATCGTGGCGCACAGACTTTCCACGATCAAGGAAGCCGACATAATTTTGGTTATGAAGGACGGCAAAGTAATCGAGAAGGGAAGTCACGATGAGCTTCTTGCCCGAGACGGGTTTTATTCCGAGCTTTGGAATAGCCAGGCTGTGCAAGTATAATAAAAAAGAACGGAGAAGGGAACGTACTCTAAAGGACAGTTTTCGAAATTCCATAGAATATGTTACCTACCGACAGGAAAAGGACAGAGAACGTAAAGCATTCTCTGTCCTTTTCCTATTGAAATGTATTAAATTTTAGAATTGTCCTTTAGACAGCTACCCATAGAAATATTTTTATCGTTGCCTTTTGGTTTAAATTCGGGAAAACAAAGCAAATAGCAGTCGCACTCGTCGCAACAACACCCAAAGCCTTGATTTCCGTTACCAAGACAAATCTTAGGCTCTCCGGGCATAAGCTCGACGCCGCTAATATCTATTACCCTTTTTTGAATGTTCTTGCTCATATAATCCCCCTATCAGCATATAAAAAAGGTGCGTAACCGAAGCCACGCACCGAAAACCGCAAACTCCGATTGCTGCTACACAAACTAAATTAGAATTAGGGTATTTACCATAACCATTTAGTAGAGCTTGCGATTTTACCAAGGTTAAAAATAGTTATACCTCTTTCGAAACATACCGTATTCTTGTAAAACTGTCGTTTAGGGTGTGCCCCCTGATTTTCTGTTTTTTATTTACTTATCCTCGCTGAAAATATCAAGCTGGGAGTCGTCCTTTCTTTGTGAAAGACCGAGGTGCTCGTAAGCAAGACGTGTTACGCATCTGCCTCGGGGAGTTCTTGAGAGAAAGCCTATCTGCATAAGATAAGGCTCGTAAACGTCCTCGAGCGTTATAGCTTCCTCGCCGATGGTTGCCGCGAGAGTATCGAGGCCAACGGGGCCGCCGTCGTAGAAGCGGATTATGGTTTCGAGCATACGTCTGTCGGTCGCGTCAAGTCCGAGCTCGTCAATGTCGAGCTTGCCGAGCGCGTAGGAGGCGATCTCCTCGTCGATGACGTCCTTGCCGAGCACCTGCGCGAAGTCGCGAACGCGCTTGAGAAGGCGGTTGGCGATTCGGGGCGTTCCGCGCGAGCGGGAGGCTATCTCGTATGCGCCGTTTTTGCTGATTTCAATGCCCAGAATTGAAGCGCTTCGTGTAACGATGGTCGCAAGCTGCTCGGGAGTGTAAAGCTCAAGCTTGAGTACAACGCCGAAGCGGTCGCGCAGAGGAGTGGTCAGCTGACCCGCTCTTGTGGTCGCGCCGATAAGAGTAAATTTCGGCAGGTCGATTCGGATGCTTCTCGCTGAAGGACCCTTACCGATAATAATATCAAGCGCGTAGTCCTCCATGGCGGGATAGAGAATTTCCTCGACCGAGCGGTTGAGTCTGTGTATTTCGTCGATAAAGAGAACGTCACCCTCGGAGAGATTGGTGAGGAGCGCCGCCAGGTCTCCCTGCTTTTCGATCGCGGGGCCCGAGGTAACTCTTATATTTACGCCCATTTCGGTCGCGATAATGTTTGAGAGCGTTGTTTTACCAAGACCGGGAGGGCCGTAGAGAAGCACGTGGTCGAGGGATTCGCCGCGTAGCTTTGCAGCATCAATGTATATCTTGAGGTTTTCCTTTGCCTTGTCCTGACCCATGTAGTCCTCAAGTGTTTTGGGTCGCAGGGAAACGTCAACCTCGCTGTCCTCCTGCGAGTAGGTTGTGGATACTATTCGGTTTTCAAAATCAAATTCCTGTTCGTTTATCATCCGCGTATCTCCTTATTATTTCATAAGCTGCTTGAGCGCCTGCTTGATAACTCCCTCAAGGTCGTATTTGTCAATGTCAATTCCCTTGAGCGCCGCCTGAGCCTCGGCTCTCGTGTAGCCAAGCACCATAAGGGCATCCTGAGCCTCGGCAAGCTTGCCGCTCACAGTTATATTCTGCGAAGCGGACTGTGTGATCCCGTCAGCGAGAGTCGTGTCGATATTGCCCTCCTTGATAAGCTTGTCCTTGAGCTCGAGTATTATTCTCGCCGCGGTCTTGGGGCCTATGCCCGATGCCTTGGAGATCGTTTTTCTGTCCTCGGTGCAAACCGCGAGAGCAAATTTCTCGGGAGTGAGCAGGGAAAGTATGGAAATAGCGGCCTTGGGGCCTACACCCGAAACCGACAGAAGCATCTTGAAGGAGGAAAGCTCGGTCTCGGAAATAAAGCCGAAAAGTTCGATTCCGTCCTCGCGTACCGCCATATAGGAATAAAGCTTGGCGGTGACGGGCGCGCCGACGGCGCTTCGCGGCAGAGCCGCGAAGGTGTTCTGGCTGATTGTCATTTTGTATCCAACGCCGCCCGCGTCAATAACCGCGGTGCTCGGCGTCGCGTATGCGAGTGTGCCGCAAATATAGTAAAACATTCTGTATACCCTTGATTTCAGTTTGGATTTGTGTTATTTCTTCTTTTTCTTTGTGTTTACGGTCTTTTTCGCGGGCTCGGGGGCAGAGGCCTTTTTGGCGCTTGAGCTGTATTTAAGACTGAAAAATCCGCTGTCGCAAGGGATTTCCTCGGTGTCGATCTCGTCCATGGGAAGATCCTCGCCCGTGTAGTCCGTGTCTATAAGATAAACCGATCGTACAAGCTTGTTTCTGCGGAGCAGTTTTTCGAAGACGATGATCAGAATAAAGAATATCGTTGCGATAACAGAGATTCCCGTGCCGAGAACCAGAGCCGTGGGGGCATATACGAATTTAATATCGTGCTCGCCCGCATCGTCAATATTGAACGCCAGAAGCGCGTTTGCAACCTCGTAGGACTCAACCGCCTTGCCGTCAACGAAAACTCTCCAGCCGCGATCGTAGGGAATGGTCGTCGTAACCATCTGATCGTCCTTTTCGGTGACCATCGTGCCCGTGATGTTGTGATCCTTGTAGTCGGAGTCGATCACGAGCTGACCCTTCTGCATCTCGGTAAACGCTGACTCGAAGGTCTCCTCGTCAACGTAGTAAATATAGGACTCGTTGTTGTTGATATAGAATTCATCATAGTCCTCGTCCTTGGAGAAGAGAACCGTGAAGGTATATTCTGCGGTCTCCTCGTCGGAGATGACCTCGCCAAGCTCGATTATTCGGTTAGTTTCGTTGCCCTGAACCGTAAGCGTGCCGTCAACGAAGGGGGTCGTAGAGGAAATTATCTTCATCTCGCGCGTATAGTACGCAGGGAGCTGGAGATAGAGCCTTGTATTCGTAGGCACCGTATAGCTGAACGTGAGCGTGCCCTCACCGCTTGTGAAGGTGTACTTGTCGTGAGTGCCCTTGCCCGAGGTGGCGTGACTGACGCCGTTCATTTCGGGCTCGCCGTTCTGTGTGGCGGGCATAAATACGTTCGTTTCCTCGCCGAGAATTTCAGAGATCATTTCGTTTATTCTCGTGAAGGCGAGCGTGTGTCCGTACTCATTGTAGAGCTTTTCGTAATTAGCGTTTGTTTCGGCAATATCAATATTGAATTCCTGCATCTGCTCGTCCGCGATCGCGCCTTCGGAGAGGAATGCGAGCGAGAGCGCGTAGGGGTTCTTGTAAACCACGTAATCCGCCGCGGAGGTCTCGTGGAATTTTTCGCCCGAGGCGTTGTCGGCGTAGGTGACTTCAATAAGCTCCTCGACGGTCATGCCGTTAAGAGCCGCGAATTCCTCTGCGGTATATATGGGCTCGCCGTAAATATCGTCGTAATTTCTCGGGGAAATAATGTATTTTATGCCGAGAAGCGAGTCGCTGACGGGGTTGCCGCCGATGTATTTCGACCAGTTGGACTTCGACGAATATCCCATCATTCGAAGGAAGAAAATGGTGTCGGCGTTTATGGACGAGGTCGAGTTCGTAAGTCCATTGAGATTTATCGCCATGTTGTCGTTAGGCTTTCTGTGGGTTACGGTCTCAGCTCTGAAAAATCCGTTGTCGTAGTAGTTTATAGTATCGGTGATGGGGAGCATCAGCGCATTATACTGCGCGTATTTGTCGTATTTTGTGAACGTTACGTCGTCGTCAAGATCGTTTACGTTGGTAAGTCCCGAAATGAATGCTTCGGCGCAAATAACGCACAGAAGCACCGCCGTCACTATTTCCTTGTTCTTGCCCGATTTTCTGCAGGCGATGAGAATAAGATAAATCGCAACGCAAACGATCGTCATAAGCACGGTGGCGTACTCGTCGATCACTATATATTCATTTTCGGCTTCGAGCGTTTCGGCGAGCTTCTGGAGCACGAGAACAAAGCCCACGATAAAGGCGGAGGAGATAATAAAGTTTCTTCCCGCGACAACGTCAAGCCTTGTGAATACTCTGTACGCCAGCACTATAAGGAAGAAGCACAGAATAAAGCTGAAGCGGCAGTTGAGCCAGTTGGGGCGCTGGAAGCCGTGCCAGATAAGGTCAAGTGTGCTTACAAGGAAGCCGAGCGAGAGCGCAAGAATAAGGAGCGCCGAGCCGATCCTCTCTCTTCCCGAGAACTTCTTTGACATAAAGTACGCGGGCACTAAAATTATCGTGAGCACGCCGCAGTAGATAAAGGGCAGACCCGCGGGGCGAACGGTATCGTAAGATCCCGGCAGGAGCTTGTACAGAATATCCATTACGTCGTAATTGAGCTTGATCTCCGTCCAGTTGGGGTTGGAGAATTCGTTTTTTCCAAGTCCCAGAGAATAGTAAGCGCCGAAAATTATGAAGGCGGCGATAGCGACGCCGATAATTGAATAGGTAGCTATTCGGATAAAGGATTTGCGGAAGTGATTTTTCTCGCCCGTGGGATTGTTTCTGTCCGAGTAGGCGAAGAAATAGTAGAAGTAGTAGAGAACCACGAAAATGCAGACCATATATCCTATATAATAGTTGCTCATCATAGTAAGCGCGAGCGTGATTATATAGAGCTTGTATTTTCCGTATTTTATGAGCTGCTCGATTCCAAGCACTACCAAGGGGAGAAGGATGACTGCGTCGATCCACATAAGGTTGTGCATCTGTACCATCATGTACGACATTGTCGCGTAGAGGGTAGAGAATACAACCACCGAGAGCTTTTCAAGCTTTTTCGAGGTCTTCGTCAGATAATAGCTCATCGTGATTCCGCAAAGAGCCGCCTTGATAAGATAAATCACGAACAGAGCGTCCTGCAGATTTTCCTTGGGGAAAAGACAAACAATATAAGAAAGCGGGCTTGCGATATAGTAGGCGTAAAGGCCCATAAATTCTCCGCCGAGCGCGCGCTCCCACGTATAGATAAGGCTGAGGTCGCCGCCGAGCACCGCCTCGCGCAGATATTCGTAGAAGTAAGCGTACTGCGCGTTCATATCGAGCACGAGCACGGTGCTGTTTCCGAACGGGTGAATTCCTCTTACCAAGTAAACGAGGAAGAATATTGCCGCGGGGATAAGACCCGCGTAGACCATATAGTCGTATTTTTTATAAAAGCTTTTGAGCTTGCCGATAAACGTCTTTTTTGTTTCTCTCTCGGGCATCGGCTCAAGTAATTCGGTATTGTTTACGCTTGCGTCCATTTTCAGTGTCCTTTATATGATTTTTTTGATGGCTTTTTCAAGCTTCAATCTGTCCATCGTCATATCCCTGCCGCATCCTATACAGACGATCCTTATATCGCTTCCTACGCGGAGGATCTTGAATTCGTCGCAACCGCAGGGGTGCTGCTTTTTGAGTTTTACGGTGTCGCCCACCGCAAGCTTCGGAATATTCATTCTTGCCTCCGTTTGATGCTCTCGGGATTTTGATATATTCAATTCATTATACCATAAATACGCTCAAATGTAAACGGATAATGGTATAAATTTTCTAAAAGTTTATAAATAAAATACAAAATATATATTTGACATTGAAGATAGAATATGTTATAATGAATAGATGATAATGGGATATTATGCGAAAAAATTAAAACAAGGTTAAGAAAAGGGATATATAATGATCGTGCTTGGAATTGACCCGGGATACGCGATAGTCGGCTGGGGTGTTTTGGAATATTCGAATAACAGGTTTACGCCGCTTGGCTTTGGTTCTATACAGACCCCTGCGGGAATGGACCCGAACCTCCGTCTTGAGCAGATATATCACGGAATGAATGAAATAATCGATAAATACAAGCCGCAGCAGATGGCGGTCGAGGAGCTGTTCTTTAACACAAACTCAAAGACGGCTATTATGGTAGCGCAGGCGAGGGGAGTGATACTTATGTCTGCGCAGCTTCGCGGGCTTGAAATATTCGAGTACACTCCGCTTCAGGTAAAGCAGGCGGTCGTAGGCTACGGACGCGCAGAAAAGAAGCAGGTCATCAGTATGGTTACGACGATGTTGGGACTTAAAAATCCGCCCAAGCCCGACGATACCGCCGACGCGCTGGCGATAGCCATTTGCCACGGACACGCGGGCTGCTCGAGGCTTTCAAAATATATAAAGTAACGGCATAAGCATATTTTTGCTTACGCTAATGGAGGATAAACAATGTGGTACAGTGAAAATTGGCGGGATTACGAGCTTCTTGACGCATCCGACGGCGAGAGACTCGAGAGATGGGGAAAATATATATTGGTGCGCCCCGATCCGCAGATAATATGGAAAAATACAAAGCAGCACCCCCTCTGGAGCAGAGCGGACGGAATTTACCGCCGTTCGTCAGGCGGAGGAGGCGGCTGGGTAAAGAGCAAGATGCCGCAGGAGTGGACGGTTGGCTACGGCGACCTCAATTTCAGGATCAAGCCTATGGGCTTTAAGCATACGGGACTCTTTCCCGAGCAGGCGGCAAACTGGGATTGGTTTTCGAGGCTTATCAAGAATGCGGACAGACCCATCAAGGTGTTAAATCTTTTTGCGTATACGGGCGGCGCTACTATGGCGGCGGCGAAGGCGGGCGCGCAGGTCGTTCACGTTGACGCGTCGAAGGGTATGGTCGCTATGGCAAAGGAGAACGCGCAGCTTTGCGGTCTTGCGGACGCGCCTATTCGCTACATCGTTGACGACTGCAAGAAGTTCGTTGAGCGCGAGATCCGCCGCGGCAACAAATACGACGGCATTATTATGGACCCGCCCTCATACGGCCGCGGCCCAAACGGCGAGGTGTGGAAGCTTGAGGACAATATTGACGAGCTTATCACATTGGTTTCACGGGTGCTCTCGGACGAGCCTCTGTTCTTCCTTGTAAACTCTTATACAACGGGACTTTCGCCTATGACTATGGGATACATAGTTGATCTCAAGGTGACGTCGAAATACGGCGGCTATACCGAGGCGGGAGAATTGGGACTCAAGGTTTCGCAATCATCTCTGGTGCTTCCTTGCGGAGCCAGCACGAGATGGCAGAGCAAATCAAGATAAAATCTATTGAATTCGGAATTAAAAAAATGTCATTTATTGAAATTAAAAATCTAAATTATTCCTACAAGGACGACGACGGCTTGCCGATCAAGGTTCTGAAGGACGTAAATATTGAAATTGAAAAGGGTCAGTACGTTGCCATCCTGGGACATAACGGCTCGGGCAAATCCACGCTCGCGAAGCTGCTCAATATGGTTATCGATGATTACGATTACCTGGAGGGGAAAATAGTTATTGACGGCGTGGATATTACGGGCGAGGACGTGACCGAGGACGACGTTTTCGAGCTTCGCAAGAAGGTCGGAATGGTTTTCCAGAATCCCGACAATCAGCTCGTTGCCACTATCGTCGAGGAGGATGTTGCGTTCGGCCCCGAGAACCTCGGTCTTCCCAGAGATGAGCTTCGCAGGAGAGTAGACTATGCGCTTGAAACCGTTGGAATGACAAGGTTCTCCCGACACGAGCCTCACAGGCTTTCGGGCGGTCAGAAGCAGAGAGTTGCTATCGCGGGAATTATCGCTATGATGCCCGAGTGTATGATATTCGACGAATCCACGGCTATGCTCGATCCCGTCGGCAGACGCGAGGTTATTTCGACTATTGAAAAGCTCAATCGTGAAAAGGGAATAACCGTTATCACGATCACGCACTATATGGACGAGGCGGCGAGAGCCGACCGCGCGATCGTGTTAAACGACGGCGAGGTGGTGCTTGACGGAGCACCGAGAGAGGTGTTTATGCAAAAGGAAACGATAAAAGAGGCGGGACTTGACCTGCCGCAGTGCGCGGATATTTGCGTAAGACTTCGTGAGCGCGGCGTTGACATTCACGGCGATTTCAGCACTATGAGCGGAGCCGTTGATGCCATAGCCGAG
Source organism: uncultured Clostridium sp. (assembly GCA_964567085.1). GTDB lineage: Bacteria > Bacillota > Clostridia > Oscillospirales > CAG-272 > SVTX01. Next base: position 23,213 of record CAZMKU010000001.1, on the reverse strand, counting down.
GCGCTCGAGAAGAAATAAATTTAGGAAATAAGGATAGAAATGTCTAAAATAATCGTTGAAAACGTTTCTTACGTTTACAGCGCAAAAACGCCCTTTGAGGCGCGCGCTCTTGACGACGTAAGTATCACTATTGAGGAAAACAGAATAACGGGAATCATCGGACATACGGGCTCGGGAAAATCAACTCTCGTGCAGATGTTCAATGGCCTTATTAAGCCCACGAGGGGCAGAATTCTGCTTGACGGCGAGGATATCTGGGAGAAGCCGAAGGAGATCGGCAAGGTAAGATTTCGCGTAGGACTTGTTATGCAGTATCCCGAATATCAGCTCTTTGAGGAAACTGTAAAAGCGGATATTGCCTTCGGCCCTCGCAATATGGGGCTCTCGGACGATGAAATAAATAAGAGGATTGCCGAATGTGCATCCTTTGTGGGACTTGATACGTCTCTGCTTGACAAGTCGCCCTTTGATCTGTCGGGCGGACAGAAGAGAAGAGTCGCTATCGCGGGCGTTATGGCTATGAAGCCCGAGGTGCTCGTGCTCGACGAGCCTGCGGCGGGACTTGACCCCATTGGCAGAAATTCCATTTTTGCGGGCATCAGAAAATATGCCGAGGCGACGGGCGCATCTGTCGTTATCGTCAGTCACAGTATGGAGGATATGGCGAGATATTGCGACGACATAATCGTAATGTCGGGCTCGCGTATCGCTATGTGCGGCAACCGAAACGAGATCTTTTCGCGCGCGGACGAGCTTGAGGCGATCGGTCTTGACGTGCCCGAGATAACCAAGCTTATGATGCTGCTCGCGGAGCGCGGAATCAAGGTGGATTCGGGTATTTACACCGTCGAGGACGCGGAAGGGTGTCTTATGGATATATTCGGAGGTGGCGTATGAATAACGGTATAGCCTTCGGTCAGTATTATCCCGCGAAGTCTCCTATTCACAGACTTGACCCGAGAATGAAGATAATTCTCGCGATCGTGTATATAGTTGCAAGCTTCCTTTGCAAAAATATATTCAGCTTTGCGCTCCTTTTCGCGAGCGCGATAGCGCTCGTGCTTTTGAGCCGTATACCGCTTCGCACGGTGCTGCGCTCGATAAAGGCGATAATATTTATTATGATATTTACCGCGGTATTGAATATCTTCTGGACGAAGGGTGACGAGAGCAGTCTTCTTTTCTCGTGGAGGTTTATCAATATTTACAGCGACGGTCTTTATAACGCGGCGTTTATCGTCATTCGTATCATCTCTATGATAATCGGAAGCTGTATGTTTTTAACGTACACAACCACGCCCATTCAGCTTACCGACGGAATCGAAAGCCTGCTTTCTCCCTTGAAAAAGATCAAGGTTCCCGTTCACGAATTTGCCATGATGATGACCATAGCGCTTCGCTTTATCCCTACGATAATCGAGGAAACGGGTAAAATTATGTCGGCGCAGAAGGCGAGAGGCGCGGATTTCACGAACGGCTCGCTCATACAGCGAGCAAAGGCGCTCATTCCCGTACTGATCCCGCTTTTCATTTCGGCATTCAGACGCGCGGGCGAGCTCGCGACGGCTATGACCTGCCGCTGCTATCGCGGAGGCTCGGGAAGAACCAAGCTTCACGCGTTGAAGCTGAGAGTCGGAGATTTTATAGGTCTTGCCGTAATGGCGGCGTTTGTCGCGGGCATTATACTTATAAATGCTTTTGCTCCGGGATATACTATGTGAGGAGCATGATATGAAGATATTTATAAGGCTTTCATATCTCGGGACTGACTTTTGCGGTTATCAGGTGCAGAATGGCAAAAGAAGCGTGCAGGGCGAATTGACCCGCGCGGCGAGGGAGCTTTTTTCGTTCGACTGCGATATTACGGGATGCAGCAGAACGGATAGCGGAGTTCACGCGAATATGTTCTGCGCGACTATTTCGAAAAAGGGCGAGAGTGATATTGAAACCTCGCTTTCTCCCGATAGAATTGTCCGCGCGCTCAACGCTCATCTGCCGAATGATATTTGCGTTTTCGGAGCGGAAATGGTGGATAGCTCGTTCCATCCGAGATACGACGTAAGGTATAAGGAATACGTCTACAGAATGTACAACGGCGGCGCGCGCGCTCCGTTCGAGAACGGCAGAAGCCTCATACTTAAAAAGAAATTTGCGCCCGAGCAGATCGAGGCGATGAATTCCGCCGCTAAATGCTTTGTGGGCGAGCGTGATTTTCGCTCGTTTATGGCGCAGGGCTCGCAGGTGGTGTCCACCGTGCGAGACGTAAAGTATGCGACCGTTACGGAGCGCGACGGGATTATCGAATTTACCGTTGCCGCCGACGGATTTCTCTACAATATGGTGAGAATTATGGCGGGAACGCTCATCGCGGTTGCCGAGGGGAAAATTTTGGCAGACGAGATAGATGATATTATTTCGTCGTGTGACCGAGCAAGGGCGGGACAGACCGCGCCGCCCGAGGGCTTGTATTTAAATCGAGTGGTTTATTGATAAAATTCGGGGAAGGGAGAGAAATATGCTAAGGCTGTCGTGGAGCTTTAAGGGATTTTCAAAAAAAATCAAAGAAAATAAAATAGCAAAGAAGCTTTCGTCGGAGTATGACGGACGGCTCGCAGCAGAGGGAATTGAGTCCTCACACGCGTCCGCGAGGAGCGCAAAGAGGGCGCATTTCGTGAGCTTTATCGCAATTGCTCTGTGTATCGTGTTTCTCTTCTCGATGCTTATAATTTTCGGTAAGGACATAGGGCCTATGAATATGTATTACTTCTTCCGTGAGGTAAGACTTATGGGTCAGATAGGCGAGGGTGAGCGAGCTCAGATAAGCTATTCACAGCCCACGAGAAACCAGAGCTTTGCCGAGTTCAAGAGCGGATTTATCGTGGCGTCCGACAGAGAGGTCCAGGCGTTCAATAAGGCGGGATATGAGACCCTAATTGAGCAGATGAGCTATTCGAATCCAATCGTAGTATCATCGAGCAGCACCTTCCTTGTGTACGATCTCGGAGGGCGGGGATTTACTCTGTATAACTCCTTTGAAGACATTTATCTTGAAAACCGCGAATATCCTATAAGTGCCGCGGATATGTCGGACGACGGTAAGTTCGCCGTGGTCGGAAAAAGTGAAAAATACAATACGGAGATCACCTTCTACGACGAGGACGGGAAGCGGGAATTTTCCTATATGCGCAGTGATTACGCTATCGACTGTGAATACAGCGAGAGCGGAAAGCATTTAGCATTACTTACTCTTGACGCGTCGGGCGGCGACTACATATATACGCTCACTATCCTGAATACTAAAAGCGGAGAGGTCGTATCAAGCGTCACGGAGATCGGAAATCTGCCGTATAGCTGCCATTATATGAGCGGCGACAGGATCGCGGTCATGTGCGAGGATTATATTTTTACGTACAATAATAAAGGAGAGACCGTAGGCGAATATCAGTATCCGTCGGGAACGCTCTGCCTTACGGCGGTAAATGAAAGGTACGTCGTGCTTTTGTTTGCCGATGACAGAGTCAATATGAAAAACACGCTGTATATCATAAACTCACGCGGGAAGGTCGTTATGCAGCAGACCGTCGAGGGCGAATTTTCCGATATGGCGGCATCGTCGAAATACGTTTATCTGGCGGCTGACAAGGGTGTTTACAGATTGGATATAAGCTCTCTCAAGCTTCAGCTTGTCGAGATGAATGCCGCTGACGGCGAGATACTTATTCTTGATAGCGGACGTATAATGCTGTGCAGACAAAATATGTCGTACGTTATTGATTCATGGCCGTAATATTTAACGGCTTTCGGCTACATCGGAGGTTTTTATGGGATTGATTTTTGATATACTTCTCCTGCTTTACGTGGGACTTGCGATATTTTTCGGATACAGACGCGGATTTCTTCTGTCGGTGTCGGGAATCGTCGCGCTTATCGTATCGGTTCTGATCTACAGGATATTTGATCTTGAATACGTTTATTTTGCGATAATATATATTTTGCTTCTTATCGCTATCGCGGTTTTGGCTAAAATTATAAGAAAGCTGAAGGTGCCGATCTTGGCAAAGACTGACGCCATTTTAGGCACGGTGCTCGGCATATTCAACGGACTTGTCGGCGTTGTCGTAATATCCTTTTTGATGCTCGCGATTATTGAAGCGTCGGGAACGGACGCGCTGGATTCGTCGTTTATTTTAAAAATTGTTGATAATATTTTGCCGAGGTGAGCTTTGGCAAGAGAGTGTAGCTATATATTGAATTTCAGAGGAATTTTTTATGGTAATGTGTTCTAATTGCCACAAGAGAGTGGCAGTTGTTTTTGTAACCAAGCTTGAAAACGGGGAGAAGACCTCGAGCGGACTTTGTATCAAGTGCGCTCGAGATCTCGGTATGCCCGTTGACAATATGCTTGGAGATATTTACGGTAAAATGGGAATAACTCCCGACCAGCTTGACAGCATGGAGGAGGAAATGTCGGGAATGCTCGAGAGTATGGCATCCGACGAGGGAGAGGACGGCGGCGCGCCCGCTATCGATATCCCCAAGCTTTTCCGTGAGAATGGAATATCCTTTCCCAAGGCGGCGGGGCCCAATGCGAGCGGTATTGTTCCGCACAAAAAGAGCGAGGGCGAGAGCGGCAAGGGCAAGGCAAAGGCAGACAAGGCTAAAAAAGAATATAAATATCTTACCGCGTATTGCAGAAATCTTACGAGATACGCAAAGGAAGGCAGGATTGACAGGATCGTCGGCAGAGAAAAGGAAACCGACAGAGTTATTCAGATACTTTGCCGCCGCCAGAAAAACAACCCCTGCCTTATCGGTGAGCCCGGCGTAGGTAAGACGGCTATCGCCGAGGGACTTGCTATAAGGATCGCGGAGGGCAACGTGCCGTACAAGCTGAAGGACAAGGAGCTATATCTTGTTGACCTTACGGCTCTCGTTGCAGGAACGCAGTTCCGCGGTCAGTTCGAGTCGAGAATTTTAGGGCTTCTCGCTGAGGTCAAGGAGGTTGGCAACGCCATTCTCGTTATCGACGAGGTCCACAATATCGTGGGCACGGGCGAGGCAGAGGGAAGCGTTAACGCGGCGAATATTCTCAAGCCCGCGCTTTCACGCGGCGAGATCCGCATTATCGGCGCTACGACTCTGAACGAATACAGAAAATATATTGAAAAGGATTCCGCGCTTGAGCGACGCTTCCAGCCCGTTACAGTAAACGAGCCCTCGGTTGCCGAGGCGGTCGAGATGCTCTCGGGCATTAGTCATTATTACGAGGAATTCCACGGAATCGTTATTCCAAAAGGAATTTTGCGCAACGCGGTAATTCTCTCCGAAAGATATATTACGGACAGATATCTTCCCGACAAGGCGATAGATCTGCTTGACGAGGCGGCGTCAAAGCTCTCGCTTTCGAGCGCCGAGCTTAACGAAACGCTTGAGATCCACGACAAGCTGCTTTCTCTTAAGTCGCAGAGGGAGGAGGCCGAGGCGAATATCACCTCCGACGATGCCGCGGCGCAGAAAAAGTACGAGGAAATTGCGAAGATACAGTCACGTGAAATGCAGCTTTCCGCGCGTCTTCGCGAAATTGAGGGAGATTGCAAGCGAATTGAACTTACAACAGAGCATCTGGCAGAGGTGATTGAGCTGTGGACGGGCGTGCCGGCTTCGTCGATTACAGAAAATGAATACGCAAGGATCGACAAGCTCGCGGAAAGACTTAAGGCTCACGTCGTGGGTCAGGACGAGGCGGTAATGGCGGTAGCTCGCGCAGTCAAGAGAAACCGCGCGGGAGTGTCGTACAAGAGAAAGCCTGTTTCGTTTATTTTCGCGGGGCCTACGGGTGTCGGCAAGACCGAGCTTGTAAAGCGACTCGCGGCTGACCTTTTTGATTCCCCCGAAACGCTTATAAGACTTGATATGTCGGAATTTATGGAAAAGCATTCCGTGTCGAGAATTATCGGTTCGCCTCCCGGCTACGTTGGTTACGACGACGCGGGACAGCTTACCGAGAAGATTCGCCGTAAGCCTTATTCCGTGGTGCTTTTCGACGAAATTGAAAAGGCGCACCCCGACGTGCTTAACATTATGCTCCAGATTCTTGACGACGGAAGAATTACCGACGCGCACGGCAAGACCGTGAATTTCGAGAATACGGTTATCGTTATGACGACGAACGCGGGCTCTGAAAATTCGTCTGCGGTGGTAGGATTCTCGGGCGACGGCAAGGCGGCGGGAGAGAGCAAGACCGAGAAGGCGCTCTCGAAGTTCCTGCGCCCCGAATTTATCAACCGCGTTGATGAGATAATCACCTTCCGCTCACTTGACAAGAACGACTTTGCGAAGATCGCCAAGATAATGCTCGGAGAGCTTGCGGAGGCGCTCTCTGAAAAGGGAATAGAGCTTGAGTATACTCACGCCGCGGCTATGCATATAGCCGAAAAGTCCTTCTCAGAGAAGTACGGCGCGAGAAATATGAGAAGATATATTCAAAAGAACGTAGAGGACAATCTCGCGGAGCAGATAATCTCCGACTACGGTCACAGCATAACGCGCGCAAAGCTTTCCGTTTCGGGCGGTGAGCTTGTGGTTGTTTGTATGTAATTTAATTTTTTTGAGGAATTAAAATGAAGGAAATCGAAATCTTTGAGGATATAGCAGATATTGAAGAAAAACTGAATACTGATATTTCCTCGGGGCTTTCGAGAAGGCGCGCGCGTGAGAGAGCCGCCGAGGAAGAAAGAGCGGACACCTCGTTTTTTGTGCGCAAGAAAAGAAATTTCTTGTCCTGCTTTTTCGGCGTTGTGAAAATGCTCCCCGCCGCAATTCTTATCTTTATCGCAATCGCGGCGTTCTTTATGGGGCGTACGCAGCTGTCTGTCGCCGTTCTGTCCACGTTTATCTCGGGAAGTATAACTTCGGGAATGCTTTATCTGTCTGCTCAACGCCAGAGCGAGCGTATGGAGGCTTATTCGAATCCGACGGCGCGCGTTTTACGTGACGGCAGGGAATACGTTGTTGACAGCAGAAATCTCGTCTCGGGCGACGTGCTTATCTTGCGCCGCGGAGATTATATTCCCGCCGACGTGTGCGTTGTTGAGTCGAAGGAGCTTGTGATTTCCGCGATACGCCTTGACGGCGAGGTCAAATACATAGATGAGGTGATCCCCGACGGCTTTGACGGGAGGGGCAGACTTCTCGCGGGCTCGTTCGTCGCGAGCGGATACGCGAAGGCGGTTGTTACCGCCACGGGAAACGATACGGTAATGTCGGAGAGCGTGCGCGCGGGCGGACTTTTGAAGAAGAATTCAGACCCCGCGGTCATTAGGCGCACGTACAAATATCTTTCGGGCTTTGTGTTTATTATATCCGTCGCTGCGCTTATCTTGGCGATCGTGGGAATGTTTACCGCAAAATACGTAGGAATTCTTGAGGTTTTCCTTATGTATCTTGCCTTGATCCTGTCGATGACGCTTATCTCCTCCCCCATAGCGGGCAGAATCTTGCTTGCGGCTATGCTCAAGCGAGCGGCGAAAAATGGACAGGGCGGCGATTACGCGATCATAAAAAACAACAACGCTATCGACGCGCTTCCCGCGGTGACTGACGTTATCGTTTGCGGAATTTCGGGCATTACCGACGGCGAAAAATATCTGTCCTCAATGCAGCTCTGCGGAGAGACGGTGGAGAATATCGGCGCGGCTGACCCCGCGGACTTTATATTTGAATGTATTTATTCTTATGTCAAGGCAAAGAATGAGCGCGGGGATATCGAGGGCAACGAAAGAAGAATGCTCGACGGTCTTGCTCACGGAATGCAGAGAATAAAATTTGACCGAGACGCCGAGGACGTCAAGATAAAATCCCTTTATTTCGGCGCGAGCATTGACGGCGGTGAGGCCGCGTGCGTTGAAATGGCGGACAGAAGCTTTCGCGTGTACGTAGGAGACGATTTTTCGCTTGCTGACCGTTGTCCGTATTATCGCGTAAGGGACGGTATTTGCGAGGCGGACGAGCAGATAAGGGCGTTTTTCGAGGACTATAAAAATTGCGCGGGCAGCAGAGGAGAGACGGTGTATGTCGTGATCTCCGAGATCGACGGAGCTCTGATCCTGGAGGGGCTCGTAGGCCTTCGCGAGGGGATCTGCGAGAGCTTTTGCGAGACCGCAGAGGTTCTCTCGAGGAAGGGTATTACGGTTTCGGCCGCGCTGCCTCGGGACAATGAATATAACAGATTTTATCTTCGTGCGGCGGGATTTTCGGACGAGCGTATTTCCTTGGCTGAAAATACGCTCGAGGCGTTTGATTTCGGTAAAGCTTATATTGGATATAGCGCCGAGGAGCTTGCGAGAGCAATTTCCAACGCCAAGGCACACGGACATACCGTGGCGGCTATCGGAATTTCCGATGAATACCGCGAGATATATTCCGCGTCGGACGTTTTTGTAAGCTACGACAACCTCAATTACGGCTCGTCGAAATTCAGGGAGAGCGAGCTTGAAATTCCCGTAGCCGACGGCTATGAATTCAGCCAGCGTTGCTCGCAGAGAGCGAGAACCGAGGCGGAGGTCATAATCGGCAGAGGAAGCGGCGAGAGCGGAGGACTGAGGGGCTTTTTTGAGGCGGTCAAGTGCGCCGAAAGCTTTACTCACAACTATTTGCAGATGACTCTTCTGTTTATTTCAATCGTTTCTGCGCTCATTCTTATGACGTTCTCGTCGTTCGTGTCGGGAATATTGTTTATAAGCTATCCCGTAATACTTTTGCTTGCGGTGGCTCTCGTGTTCTTTACGGTGGCGGCATTTTCTACGTTTAAGCCGAGGTCGTTTATCGAGAAAAAGCCGAATGATCTCGGAGAGCTTGCGCGAGCCTCCGTCCCGCAGCTCGTCTCCCCGTTATTTGCGGCCGCGGTGTATTTTGCGCTCGCGGTATATCTTGACGCTTCGGGTTATATTATGGATATTGCGGCGATCCCGCTTGCGACGACTCTCGGCGTTATAGTGACGTACGCCTTCAGCTTTTTTGGCAGTATGAGGACTTGCATAGGCAAGAAAATTGCCCTTTCCGATATCAAGGGCTTCGCGGAGAAGGATAAAAGCAAAAATAAGCTGTTGAATATGGCTGCGATGACGCTCGTGCTATCGTCGGTAATAAGAATGGTACTGACCGCTCTTATTATCCCGAGCTTTGCTGACGAGTACGGATATACGGGTGCGTGCGAGGAGACCTTTGCGCTGCTGGGCGTGTATATTGCGGTGTTTATTGCTTGCGAGCTTATAATAAAGCTTTTGCGACTCATTGGCAGGAAAAAACATAAATAAAATAAAGACGGTCATATATTTATGTACCGTCTTTTATTTTTGCTTTTGGGAGGTTTTTATGAGGGTTTTAAGCACGAAGGAGCTGAGGGAGCGCGAGGTCATAAACGTATGCACGGGAGAAAAGCTGGGCTTTCCGTGTGAGCTGGAGCTTGATATTGATTGCGGGCAGGTCATATCTATCATTGTTCCGAAAAGCTCGGGGGGCCTTCATTTCGGCAAAAAGGAGGAGTACGTTATTCCGTGGTGCAAGATCGAGTGCATAGGGGAGGATACGATACTCCTGAAGGTAAGCGAGCGCGAGCTCTGTGATTTTTTGTCCGATAAATGCAAGAAAAAGTGCAGATAATTGTAAACATATTGTAAATTGTAAAGTCCACTATTGCAAAAATTAAATCTCTATGATATAATATTTAGGCTGTGCAAAAATGCGCAAATTTAAAATACACACACAGGAGCCGAAAACGTTCTCGGTGTTGCGTCAAGAGGAAATTGGCGCGATCTTTACGCGGAGCTTCTGTGGTGGAAAAAACCGAAGGAGGACATACAAATGTCTATTATCTCAATTAAGCAGCTTCTCGAAGCTGGCGTCCATTTCGGACATCACACAAGAAGATGGAACCCCAAGATGCAGGAATACATCTTCACAGAAAGAAACGGCATCTACATTATCGACCTTCAGAAGACCGTAAAGAAGTTTGAGGAAGCTTACATGTTCGTTCGTGAGCTTGCTGAAAACGACGGTACCGTTCTTTTCGTTGGTACAAAGAAGCAGGCTGCAGAGGCTATCAAGGAAGAGGCTCTTCGTTGCGGTCAGTACTACGTTAACGTTCGTTGGCCCGGCGGTATGATGACCAACTTCAAAACCATCAAGAGATCTATCGCAAGTCTCAACAGCCTTAACAAGATGGCTGAGGACGGCACGTTCGATATGCTTCCCAAGAAGGAAGTTGCTTCTCTCCAGAAGGAAATTTTCGATCTTGAAAAGAACCTTGGCGGTATCAAGACAATGGAAAAGCTTCCCGATGCTATTTTCATCGTTGACCCCCGCAAGGAAAGAAACGCAGTTCTCGAGGCTAAGAAGCTCGGTATTCCGGTAATCGCTATCGTTGACACAAACTGTGATCCTGACGATGCTGACTACGTAATTCCCGGTAACGACGACGCTATCCGCGCTATCAAGCTCATCTCCTCCGTAATCGCTGACGCGATCATTGAAGGTAAGCAGGGCGAAGCAACAGTTGAGGCAGAGGCTGTAAAGGCTGAGGCTGAGGCTGCTGAAGACGCAGAAAACGCATAATTTCTACTGAATAGTTACATCAAATATTTGAAAGGAATTACTAAAAATGGCAAACATTACTGCTAAAGACGTTGCGGCTCTCCGCGCAAAGACAGGTATCGGTATGATGGATTGCAAGAAGGCTCTTGTTGAGGCTGACGGCGATATGGATAAGGCTGTAAAGATTCTCCGTGAAAAGGGTGAGCTCAAGGCTCAGTCCAAGATGGAAACAAGAATCGCAGCTGACGGTGTTGTTGAAGTTCTTAAGGAAGGCAACAAGACAGCTATTATCGAAGTTAACTCCGAGACAGACTTCGTTGCAAAGAACGCTACATTCCAGGCATTCGTAAAGGATCTTCTTAAGTGCATTATCGCTAACAATCCTGCAAACGTTGAGGAGCTTCTCGCTTCCAACTACTCCGCAGAGCAGACTGTTGACGCAAAGCTCAAGGAAATGATCTTCCAGATTGGTGAAAAGATCACAATCAGACGTTTCGCTGTAGCAGAGGGCACAACGGCAACATATATCCACGGTACAGGTTCTATCGGTGTAGTTGTATCCTTCGATACAGACTGCGCTGACAAGGAAGGCTTCGACAGATTCGCAAAGAACGTCGCTCTCCAGGTAGGCGCTTACACAACACCTTACCTTAACAGAGAAAGCGTTCCCGCATCTGTAATCGAATCCGAAAAGGAAATTCTTATGGCTCAGATCGCTAACGATCCCGCAAATGCTAAGAAGCCCCAGAACATCATCGAAAAGATGGTTGTAGGCAGAATCGGTAAGTTCTATTCTCAGAACTGCCTTATGGATATGGAATACTTCATTGATGACAGCCTCACAGTTGCTAAGTACGTTGAACAGACAGAAAAGGAACTCGGCGGTTCTATCAAGATCACAGGCTTCTTCCGTTTCGAAAAGGGTGAAGGCATCCAGAAGAAGGAAGAGGATTTCGCAGCTGAGATCGAAAAGCTCACGAGCGGTAAGTAATATTTAAAATATCGCGATAAAAAACGAGGCGCTTCGCGCCTCGTTTTTTTATTCCTCGTCAACCGTATATTCGCCAATATCAATTTTTGCGAGCGCGGCAGGGGAGATCTTGCCCTTCGTGCGCTCGAAATACTGAATGTTGTTTTTGAGCATAAATATAAACTGGTTGTTGGGGCTTCTGCCCTCCGCTTCGGAAATATAGAGAAATTTCTTGAGCAGCTCTTCTTGCATGTGCAGGGTTATTTCGGGTTGTTTCTTCATATCCTTAAATTCCTTTAATTATAATTTCTGATTTCTCGCTCGTACGCTCGCATAGCGCTCGAGCCCTGTCTTTTGAGCCGTGTCTCTGCGGCCTCGGTTGCCTCGAAAAATACGATGCATTTTTTGCCGTCGGAATCGAACACGCCGAAATAAATGTTATCGGCAGAAAACGAGGATATGAGCAAGTGATTTTTGTCAACGAGCAGATGCGACAAGTATTTTTCGGATTCCGCGGTGTATTTGCCAAGCACCGAAAACGCCCTTATCGGCATTTCGATCAAGGACTTGCGGCGGGATCTGCCGTATATTTTTGAAAAAATGATAGAGTCGTCGAATATCTGGTATTCGTATTCAAGGCAAGTCAATCTCCACGTGAGCTTGAAAATAACGAATACCACCGTGGCTATGACGAGCAGGAAGGGAACTATCAGCCCTGTGGGAGCCAACAGAATAATTGCCGACGACGGCAGGATACCGAGAGATGCATATAAGATGATGAGCAAGATCCTGAACACCAGAAATTTGCCCTCGCATTTTTGCTTTACTATATGCTCGCAAAAGGTGTTGTGTTGCATTTGTTCTCCTTTTGAATTCAAATTTTTCGTTACGGTTTAATTGTACCACAAATTTATAGTTTTTTCAATCCAAGTTCAAAATATTTTGTAAAAAAATAAACGAATTAGTACTTGATATTTTGGCGTGAGTATTGTATAATATAAGTACAAGAATGGAGAATTGTTTCCAAAGTCGCAAAAGAGGTATCCAAAATGAAGGCAGTTATAACGGTTACAGGTAAGGACGCGGTAGGTATTATCGCAAGGGTCTCAACGGAATGCGCGAAATACGATGCGAATATCATTGACATTTCCCAGAGCGTTTTGTCTGAATATTTCGCTATGATAATGCTGGCGGATATTGACGGGCTTAAAATTCCTTTTTCTGATTTTGTGGATACGCTTTCTTCGATCGGCCGTGACCGCGGCCTTGATATTCACGTAATGCACGAGGATATTTTCAATACGATGCATAGCATCTGACGAGGAAAGACAATGATAAATACGAACAATATTCTTGAAACCATCAGTATGATCCGTCAGGAAAATCTTGACATTCGTACTATCACAATGGGCATTTCTCTTTACGATTGCGTAAGCGAGGACGAGGATCGCCTTTGTGAAAAGATCTATGATAAAATAACGAAAAGCGCGGAGAACTTGGTTTCTGTTGGATGCGACATTGAAAAGAAATACGGTATTCCGATCGTGAATAAAAGAGTTTCGGTAACTCCCATATCGCTTGTCGGCGGCGGAATTTCCCCCGAGGGATATATGAAGGTGGCAAAAACACTTGACCGCGCGGCAAAGGAGATCGGCATAAACTTCATCGGCGGCTTCTCGGCTCTGGTACATAAGGGAATGACGAACGGCGCGCGCAATATGATCTCTGTTATCCCCGAGGCTTTGGCGGAAACGGATTTCGTTTGCTCGTCCGTAAACGTGGCGACCACCAAGGCGGGTATCAATATGGACGCTATTCAGCTTATGGGCAGCGCGATCAAGCGCGCGGCATATCTTACGCGCGACAGAGATTCTATCGGCTGCGCGAAGCTCGTCGCGTTCGCAAACGTCCCCGAGGATAATCCCTTTATGGCGGGCGCGTTCCACGGCGTTGGCGAGCCTGAGAACGTAATTAACGTAGGCGTATCGGGCCCGGGTGTCGTAAGCTCGGCTATAAAGCGCGCGGGAGATTGCGACCTTTCGGCTCTGGCTGAAATTATAAAGAAGACCGCATTCAAGATAACGAGAGTCGGTCAGCTCGTGGCATCGGAGGCATCCGAGCGACTCGGCGTTCCGTTCGGAATAGTTGACCTCTCACTTGCTCCAACGCCTGCTATTGGCGATAGCGTGGCTCACATTTTGGAGGAAATGGGACTTGAATCCTGCGGCGCGCACGGCACGACGGCTTGTCTTGCTATGCTCAACGACGCGGTCAAGAAGGGCGGCGTTATGGCGTCCAGCCACGTAGGAGGACTTTCGGGCGCGTTTATTCCCGTATCCGAGGACGCGGGTATGATAGACGCGGTCGAGCGCGGCGCGCTTACGCTTGAAAAGCTTGAGGCGATGACGGCGGTCTGCTCGGTAGGCCTTGATATGATAGCGATTCCGGGTGATGTTGACGAGGCGGTTATCTGCGGTATTATTGCTGACGAAATTTCCATTGGCGTGGTAAACACCAAGACCACGGCGGTAAGAGTTATTCCCGCGTACGGAAAGAGCGTGGGCGACTCCATTGATTACGGCGGACTTCTCGGTCGCGCTCCTATTATGGAGATCAACCGTTACTCCCCGAAGAAATTCATTTCCCGCGGAGGTCGTATCCCTGCGCCTATACACAGCTTGAAAAATTAAAATTCATTTAAAAATCAAAGGTTATAATATTAAAAATATATTTCCGAGAGAATGTTGAATTTGACTTTCATCGGTTATAATAAATATAAACAAGGAGGAAATCAAAATGAAGGAATGGGCAGTTTTCCAGTTTGCATCTAAGGTTGTTGACAAGATCGGCGACATTATCTTTGCAAAGAAGAGAGCAGAGGAGAAGAAGAGAAAGGCAATTATCGTAACGGTTATTTGCTTGTCCGTAGTTCTCGTTGTTGCTATCGCTGCGGTTGCGGCAGTTATGGTGCTCAAGAAGAAGGGTAAGGATATCAGCTTCAAGTCTCTCGTAGCAAAGATCAAGGCAAAGCTTCACAAGGAAGAAGAGCCTTGCTGTGGTTTCGAAGAGCCTGAATGCGAAGAGGTTGAGGTTGCTTTCGAATAATTTATTCGGCAAACATAAAAAGAGGGTAAGAATTTGCCCTCTTTTTTGTTATTTCCTCTTGACACAGAACATTTGTTCGTGTATAATATATTCAGATAATACAAATGTTCTAATTTTTGATCGAGCAGTGTTCTGTTTTGCCGCGCTCGGTTAAAATTTCGGGCGAGCGATCGAACAAGTGTTTTTGGGAGGAGCTATGGAGAGAGTAATACTACACTGTGATATGAATAATTTTTACGCGTCGGTTGAGTGTATGCTAAACCCTGCCTTGCATGATTTCCCCGTGGCAGTCTGCGGCGACGTCGAGATGCGGCAGGGAATAGTGCTTGCCAAGAATTATCTTGCCAAGGCTTACGGCGTCGAGACTGCCGAGCCTGTTTTTTTGGCGAAGCAGAAATGCAAGGATCTCGTTATAGTTCCGCCGCATTTTGATGAATATACGAAAATATCGGCGCGGGCTCGCGAGATATATTACGACTATACCGACCTTATCGAGCCTATGGGACTTGACGAATGCTGGCTTGACGTTACGGGGAGCATAAGGCTTTTCGGCGACGGAGAGCGGATCGCAAACATTATACGCGAGAGGATAAAGAAGGAGCTTGGAGTTACCATATCGGTGGGCGTGTCCTTCAATAAGGTGTTCGCAAAGCTTGGGAGCGATATGAAAAAGCCCGACGCCGTAACGGTTATTGACAGTAACACGTTCAGAGAACGGATCTGGAATCTGCCCGCGACGGATATGATAGGAGTTGGACGGTCGAGTGGCAAGAAGCTCGCGGCAATGGGTGTTTGCACCATAGGTGACCTCGCGAATATGCCCGTGGGGTATCTTAAATACAAGTTCGGCAAGACGGGTGAGCAGATGCACAGAAATGCCAACGGGCTTGATATGGATAAGGTTACCCCGAGAGATGATATTCCCGACAAGAGCGTGGGAAACGGCGTGACGGCAATAAGGGATCTCGAGACCGACGGCGAGGTCTACGCTATGATGCTCGAGCTGTCGCAGGAAATAGGTCACAGGCTTTACGCCTCGGATAAAATGGCGGGCGGCGTGGCGATCTCGATAAAGGACAACAAATTTAACTGTATAAGCCGACAGACAAATCTTCCCATTCCCACGCAGAGCACGAGCGAAATTGCGCGGGTGGCGTACGAGCTTTTTGGGAAAAGCTACAATTGGGAGAGAAATATCCGCGCGGTGACGGTGAGGGCGATAAATCTTATCTCTGCCGACGAGCCCGTTCAGCTTGACATTTTTTCGAATATGGGAGACCTTTACAGGAGCGAAAGGCGTGACCGCGCGATCGAGGAGATACGAAACGAGTTCGGGCGGGACAGTATCGTTCACGCATCGCTGCTTCTGAGAGGGAAATTTCCGAATAACGCCTTTGCGAAGCCGACATTTTAGCTTATAGCTTTATTGACAATTCTGCATTTTAGATGTATAATAGATGCAATAAAACAATTTTGGAGAAAAACCGTGAAGAAAAAAATAGTTTTGAGCCTTGTGACCAAGCAAAAGGAGCTTGATTCCTCGCTTATGGAGGATATTTTTGAATGCTTTAAGGAGATGGATAGGGCGCTTGATGATATTGACAGCAGGCTTGACTCGGACGAGCGCGAGCTTGAGAATATTTTAAAGGACGTTATTTTGTCCGCTATCGGTGAATCGGCGGACAGAAACAATTCGCTTTATTCGGATATTGATGGCGAGAGCTTTGTCGAGATGATGAGCGAGGGCGAGCTCTCGATCGACCGCGACGGCAACGTTGAGGTGTCTTATATAGAGGGCGAGGAAACCGACAACGGTCTTGAGGGAACGAACGTAAAGCTTTTGTTTAATAAGGAAAATCCCGACTTTGTGACTATGGTGCGCGAGGGCAGAATGAACACTATGCTCACTTTTGAGGAGGGAAGGAGAAGCAGAAGCATTTATAACACTCCTTATATGCCGTTCAATCTTATCGTAAATACTCTCGAGGTGGAGAATGAGCTTCTTGCTGACGGGACTCTGTATTTAAATTATCTTATGGAAATTCAGGGACTCGCATCTCAGAGAACTACTATCAGAATTAAGATGCGGGAGGCTTAGGCAAGAGTTAATAAATTCGGGCCGAAATTTGTGGTTTAGTTGTGATAAATATAGAAAATAAAATAAATTTCCAATTCTCTTGACTTTAATTTTACAATATTGTATAATTATATTGTCGAATTTTTTGTAATAAACGGAGAGCGGCGTTATGAGAATTCTTTTTTATTCTTCTCATTTTGGAAGTAAAAAAATTATCAAGATCAATAACAAAGTTGTCAGAATAACTGCGTAGACCGAGGCGCGTCCTCTGTCTGCGCCCTTTTGTTTTTGTAAGCATTTATATTTTTTCAAGGAGGCTCCTTATGAAAAGAATAGGAATAGTAATGGGAAGTGACAGCGACCTTCCCGTAGTTGAAAAGGCGTTTTCCGTCCTTGACGAATACGGAGTGGGCTATGACGTCAGAGTTCTGTCCGCGCACAGAACGCCTGCAGAGGCAAAGGAATTTGCCGCGAGCGCGAGAGAAAATAATATTGGCGTTATTATCGCGGCGGCAGGCAAGGCGGCGCATCTTGCGGGCGCTATGGCGGCGAATACGACTCTGCCCGTAATCGGAATTCCCGTAAAGTCAAGCACTCTTGACGGTCTTGACGCGCTTCTGTCCACGGTTCAGATGCCGCAGGGGTTGCCCGTGGCGACGGTTGCTATCGACGGCGCGGCGAACGCTGCGCTTCTTGCGGTTCAGATGCTTGCCATAAGCGAGCCCGCTCTTGCGGAGAAGCTCGATGAAGCGAGAGCCGAGGCCGCGAGCAGGGTTCTTTTGAAGGACAAGGAAATATCCGAGAAATACAGTAAGTAAACACACGCGTAAAAAAGAGGAGAAACCGTATGGGAGGATTTTTCGGCGTAGCCAATAAAAACGATGCCGTATCAGACGTATTCTTCGGCACCGATTACCATTCTCATCTCGGCACAAGAAGGGGAGGTATGGCCGCCTTCGACCCCGAGATAGGACTGCAGAGAGAAATTCATAATATTGAAAATTCACCCTTTCGAACCAAGTTTGATAAGATATTCGACGAGATGCGAGGCAGCTCGGCTATCGGTTGTATAAGCGATGCCGACCCTCAGCCGTTGCTTATTCGCTCAAATATAGGCACGTATGCTATTTGTGTCGTCGGAAGAATAAATAATTCAAACGAGCTTATTGATAAATATCTTTTGGGTAACGGCGGTCACTTTTCGGTGATGACGGGCGGCAAGGTGAACTCGGTCGAGCTTGTGGCGTCGCTTATAAATCACAAGGCGGATTTTGCCGAGGGTATCAGGTTCGCGCAGGACGTTATCGACGGCTCGATGTCGATACTTATTCTCAAGGATGACGGTCATCTTATCGCGGCGCGCGACAAGCTCGGACGAATTCCCGTTATCGTGGGAAAGAGCCGCAGCGGTTACTGCGTGTCCTTTGAGTCCTTCGCTTTTGAAAAGCTTGGCTACGCGACGGAAAAGGAGCTCGGCCCCGGTGAGGTCGTTGAGCTTTCAAGCAACAGTATGCTACGGCTTTGTGAGCCCTCGAAGGAAATGAAGATATGCTCGTTCCTCTGGACGTACTACGGATATTCGAATTCCACGTACGAGGGTGTGAACGTTGAGCTTATGCGATATAAAAACGGCGAGATATTGGCACAGAACGATCAGTCGCTGAAGGACGGCGTTCAGATCGATTACGTTTGCGGTGTGCCCGATTCGGGAACACCTCACGCGATAGGCTTTGCCAACCGAAGCGGAATTCGTTTCGCGCGTCCGTTTATAAAATATACGCCTACGTGGCCGAGAAGCTTTACTCCGTCAAATCCAAAGGAGAGAAAGAGGATCGCCAAGATGAAGCAGATTCCCGTAAAGGAGCTTATCTGCGACAAGAATCTTCTGTTCGTTGACGACTCCATAGTGCGCGGAACACAGCTTAAGGAAACCGTCGATTTCCTTTATGAAAACGGAGCGAAGTCGGTGCATATGCGCTCGGCGTGTCCTCCTATTATGTACGGCTGCAAGTACCTCAGCTTCTCGCGTCAGACGAGCGATCTTGAGCTTATCGCAAGAAGAACCATTCTCGAGCTTGAGGGCGAGGAGGGGCTTGATCACATTGATGAGTATAGCGACGGCACGACCGAGAGAGGCAAGAAGCTGCGCGAGCATATCGCAAGCGAGCTTAATTTTGATTCGCTTGATTTTCAGTCCATTGACGGTATTATAAAGGCGATCGGGGTTGATCCCTG
The DNA here is from genome assembly GCA_964567085.1 of uncultured Clostridium sp. GTDB lineage: Bacteria > Bacillota > Clostridia > Oscillospirales > CAG-272 > SVTX01. The sequence continues at coordinate 4,236 of CAZMKU010000001.1, read as the reverse complement.
TAAGCTTTGCACCTACTGCTGGAACGGTAAGGGATAGATGAAGCGCAGAGCTTTTAGATTTGAAATATTGAAAGGTAGGATATTGAGAAATGTCAAAGAGTTTTAGCGAAAGCTACAAGGCGGCGGGCGTTGATATTACGGCGGGCTACCGCGCTGTTGAGCTTATGAAGGAGCATATAAAGAAAACCGTAACACCGGGCGTTTGCTCGGGTATCGGAGGCTTCGGGGGTCTTTTTGAAATGGATCTTACGGGCATCAGCCGTCCCGTGCTTGTAAGCGGAACCGACGGCGTTGGTACGAAGCTCAAGCTCGCGTTCATTATGGACAAGCATAACACTATCGGTATCGACTGCGTTGCAATGTGTGTAAACGATATTATCTGCTGCGGCGCGAAGCCCCTCCTTTTCCTTGACTATATCGCTTGCGGAAAGAATATTCCCGAGAGAATAGCGGAGATCGTTGAGGGCGTAGCCGAGGGCTGCGTGCAGTCAGGCGCGGCGCTCATCGGCGGCGAGACTGCCGAGATGCCGGGCTTCTATCCTATTGACGAGTACGATCTTGCGGGCTTCTCCGTTGGCGTTGTTGACAAGAGCAAGATAATTGATAATACAAAGATCAAGGCTGGCGACGTTATTATCGCGCTCCCCTCGAGCGGTGTTCATTCAAACGGATTTTCGCTCGTTCGAAAGGTGTTTGACGTTGAAAATAACGATATAAAGACCCCTCGCGCCGAGCTTGGCGGTAAGAGCGTTGGCGAGGTGCTTCTCACACCTACGAAGATCTACGTAAAGCCCATGCTTGAGCTTTTTGAGAAGGTTGCGGTCAAGGGTGTGTCTCACATCACGGGCGGCGGCTTTTATGAGAACATTCCGAGAACTATTCCCGAGGGATTTTCCGCGAGGATCAAGCGAGACAACGTGCGAATTCTCCCCATTTTCAAGCTTATCGCAAGGGAAGGCAACATTCCCGAGAGAGATATGTTCAATACGTTCAATATGGGCGTAGGTATGAGCGTTGTTGTGGATGCCGCGGACGTCGATACGGCACTCGGGGTGCTTCGCGGAGCAGGCGAGGACGCTTACGTTATCGGTGAGGTCGTGGAAGGCGACGAGGGTGTAATTTTCTGCTGATAGGAGATGGAAATGAAAAAGGTAAAAATAGCGGTTCTCGTATCGGGCGGCGGCTCGAATCTTCAGGCGATAATTGATTATGCCGCCGAGGGACATATTCCTCACGGCGAGATTTCCTTGGTGATTTCCAGCACCAAGGAGGCGTATGCTCTCGTACGCGCTACTATGGCGGGAATTCCTGCTCGCGTGGTGTCGAGAAAGGACAACCCCGACACGTTTGAAGCGCAGATGCTTGAGCTTCTCGCGGAATATGAGATAGATATGATAGTTCTCGCGGGCTTTATGAGTATTTTGTCGGAGGATTTTATAAAGAGATTCCCCGAACGCATCATAAACGTTCATCCCTCGCTGATCCCCGCGTTTTGCGGCAAGGGCTTTTACGGGCTTCGCGTACACGAGGCGGCGCTCTCTTATGGGGTTAAGGTTACGGGCGCGACGGTGCATTTTGTGAACGAGATACCCGACGGCGGAAAGATCATTTTGCAGAAGTCCGTGGCGATCCGCAAGGACGATACACCCGAGAGCCTGCAAAAGCACGTTATGAAGAATGCCGAATGGCTTATTTTGCCGAGAGCGGTCGAGATGGTTGCAAAATCCATTGTTACGGGCAAGAAGGATTTTTAATATAGCCGAGGAGAATTGATATGAAGGTTATGGTTGTTGGCGGCGGCGGCCGTGAGCATGCTATTATAAAGAAATTAAAGGAAAATAATGATATTGAAACCATATACGCGCTTCCCGGTAACGGCGGGATCGCGGCAGACGCGGTTTGTATTCCCATAGGCGCGAAGGACATTGACGGAATCGTTCGGTTTGCGATCAATAAGAAAATTGACTTTGCGGTGGTAGCTCCCGACGATCCGCTCGTGCTCGGCGCGGTTGACGCGCTCGAGGAGCGTGGAATCAAGTGCTTCGGCCCGCGAGCGAATGCCGCGATAATTGAGGGAAGTAAGGTTTTCTCAAAGAACCTTATGAAGAAATACGATATTCCCACGGCGGCGTATGAGGTATTCGACAGCGTTGACGCTGCGGTGGGCTATCTTGAGAGCGCGCCCATTCCGACGGTTATCAAGGCTGACGGCTTGGCGCTCGGCAAGGGTGTTATTATCGCGCTCACGCGCGACGAGGCGATGGAAGCGGCTCGCTCCATGATGGAGGATAAGAAGTTCGGCGAGAGCGGAAGCCGTGTGGTTATTGAGGAATTTCTCGAGGGCCCCGAGGTTTCGGTGCTTGCGTTTACTGATGGAAAAACGATTGTGCCTATGGTTTCGTCTATGGATCACAAGCGCGCTCTTGACGGAGACCTCGGTCTTAATACGGGCGGTATGGGAACGGTCGCTCCAAATCCATATTACACTCCCGATATTGCCGAGCGGTGTATGAATGAAATTTTCCTGCCTACCATAAACGCTATGAACGCGGAGGGAAGAACCTTTAAGGGTTGCCTTTACTTCGGACTTATGCTCACGGCTGACGGTCCTCGCGTGATCGAATACAACTGCCGCTTCGGTGATCCCGAAACACAGGTAGTTCTCCCGCTTCTCAAAACCGATCTTCTGACTGTAATGCAGGCGGTTGCGGACGAGCGGCTTTCGGAAATTGACGTTGAATTTGCGGACGAGTTCGCTTGTTGCGTGATCTCCGCATCAAAGGGATACCCCGAAAAATATGAGAGCGGCTTCGAAATAGAGCTGCCCTGTAATGACGAATACAAGATATTCGTTGCGGGCGCGAAGCTTGAGGGCGGAAAGCTTCTCACGGCGGGCGGGAGAGTGCTTGGCGTAACCGCTATGGCTCCCACGCTTGAGCAGGCGATCAAGAAGGCTTACGAGGGAACTGAAAGGGTAAGCTTCGAGAATCAGTATTACCGTCGCGACGTTGGCAAGCGTGCGCTCATGGCGCTCAAATGAAAGGATAAATATGGTTTACAGAATATACGTTGAAAAAAGAAAAGGACTCGACAACGAGGCTCGTGCGCTTCTGTCCGATATCTGCGGACTTCTTTCAATCGAGTCTGTTAAAAATGTCAGACTTCTCAACAGATACGACGTTGAAAATATAGAAAAAGAGCTTTTTGATTACACGGTGGGTACGGTTTTCTCCGAGCCCCAGCTCGATAACGTAACAAAGGAGCTTGAATATAACGAGGGCGATACGGTTTTTGCGGTTGAGTATCTTCCCGGTCAGTTTGACCAGAGAGCAGACTCGGCTTCGCAGTGCGTTCAGCTTATCTCTCAAAAGGAAAGACCGCTCGTTAAGACCGCAAGAGTTTATATTCTCGAGGGCGATCCCACGCCCGACGAGCTTGCGGCTATAAAGAAATATGTAATCAACCCCGTTGAATCCCGCGAGGCGACGCTCGATAGATTTGAAACACTTAAGGCGGAATACGATATTCCCCAGAGCGTAAAGGTACTCGATGGCTTTACTTCTTTTGACGAGGACGGTCTTGCTGAATTTGTTAAATCAAACGGTCTTGCGATGGATCTTGACGATATAAAATTCTGTCAGAAATATTTTATTGATGAGGGCCGCGATCCCACCATTACCGAGATCAAGATGATCGATACGTATTGGTCGGACCACTGCCGTCATACTACATTCCTTACAACCATTGATTCGGTAGAATTTGAGGACGACCTCCTCGCTCGAGCTTACGAGGATTACGTAAACGTTCGCGCTGAGCTTGGCAGAACAAAGCCTATAAATCTTATGGACATCGCAACTGTTGCGACGAAATATTTGAAGAGCATTGGTTGTCTTCCTAAAATCGACGAATCCGAGGAGATCAACGCTTGTACGGTTAAGATAAAGGTTGATTTTGGCGGAGAAAAAGAGGATTGGCTCTTGCTCTTCAAGAACGAGACCCACAACCACCCCACGGAGATCGAGCCCTTCGGCGGAGCGGCGACCTGTATCGGCGGCGCTATCCGAGATCCTCTCTCGGGAAGATCCTACGTTTATGCGGCTATGAGAGTTACGGGTGCGGCAGATCCTACCGTTCCCGTGTCTGAAACACTTAAGGGTAAGCTTCCCCAGAGAAAGATCGTTACAACTGCGGCGGCAGGTTATTCCTCCTACGGAAATCAGATCGGCTTGGCGACGG